>CALBET010000677.1 GCA_937888665.1 uncultured Acidobacteriota bacterium | reverse complement strand
TCGGCGGATTGCAGCGCCGCTCGAATGCAGCGGGACTTCCACCACGGGCTGCTAGACCGTAGCTCGGTTGTCTCGGTGCCCGTCTGGTTAGACCCGGAATTCACCTGGACTGGTTCTGTGGCGCAGGCCTTCAGGCCTGCGGGGCGGAGCTGACAGCCCTCACCGGGCACAAGGGAACAGCGCGTCGGCCGCGCGCGGACGGCTCCGCGCTTGTTCCCACGTCCAGATATCGGTAGGCTATCGGCTGCATCAGGGAATCAACCGCACGCCAAAACGGAGACCTTCATGGCCCAGGTCACAATCACGGTCAACGGCAAGCAGCGCACCGCGGAGGTCGAGCCGCGCATGCTGTTGGTCCATTTCTTGCGCGAACAACTCAATCTGACCGGCACGCACATCGGGTGCGACACCAGCCAATGTGGCGCCTGCACGGTGTTGGTCGATGGGCGGAGCGCCAAGTCGTGCACGCTTTTTGCGGTCCAGGCCGACGGGTCGGATGTGACGACCATCGAGGGCCTGGCCGACGGAGATCAGTTGCATCCGCTGCAGAACGGCTTCTGGGAGGAGCATGGTCTGCAGTGCGGGTACTGCACGCCCGGGATGATCATGTCCGCCGTCAATCTGCTGAACGACAACCCGGCCCCCTCCGAACAGGAGATCAGGCACGGGCTTGACGGCAACTTCTGCCGTTGCACCGGGTATCAGCACATCGTGAACGCCGTGCAGCACGCGGCGGGCACCGCGAGCAAGGAGTAGGTGATGGCCGCGTCTCCAGTGCTTCCAAAGCTGGTCGGTCAGCGCGTCAAACGACGTGAGGACCCCCGTCTCATCCAGGGCCTCGGCACGTATGTCGACGACATCAAGATCGTCGGCATGCAACATGTGGCGTTCAAGCGCAGCGACCTGGCCCACGGTCGCGTCCTGTCAGTTGACACGAGCGCGGCCGAGGCGATGCCGGGCGTCGAGGCGGTGTTCACCGGCGCCCAGATTGCCGAATTCGTCGGCCCGATGCCGATCGGCACGCCGTTCCCGTCTCCGGATCACCGGGCGGTCGCGGTCGACATCGTCCGCTATGTGGGCGAGCCGGTCGCGGTGGTCGTGGCGAGCGACCGGTATGTTGCCCGGGACGCGGCCGACACCATCGTCATCGACTACGAGTCGCTGCCGGCGGTCGTCGATCCGGAGTTGGCGATGACCGGCCAGCCGACGCAGATTCACGCCGATTTCGAGAATAACCTGGCCGTTGCGCTGGTGCCGAGCGGCACTGGCGTGTCGGCCGATCTTCAGACGGTTGACGATACCGCTGTCGACAAGGCGTTCGCCGACGCCGAGGTCGTGGTGTCGCAGCGCATGCACAACCAGCGTCTCGCGCCGACCGCGATGGAGGCACGCGGCGTGGTGGCGCACTACGAGCCGGGGAAGGAGACGATGACCATCTGGTCGTCGACCCAGAACCCGCACATCCTGCGCACGTTCATCGCGGCCATGAACGGGATGGGGCAGGACCAGGTGCGAGCGATCGCGCCGGAGGTTGGGGGTGGTTTCGGCGCCAAGATCAACATCTACGGCGAGGAGTATGTTGTCGCCGGGCTGTCGAAGAAGCTCCAGATTCCCCTGAAGTGGGCCGAGGACCGATCCGAGGCGTTCCTGGCCACCACCCACGGACGCGACATCATCGGCTACCTTGATATCGCGGCCACCCGAGACGGCAAGGTGCTGGGGCTGAAGCTGCGGCTCATCGCCGACATCGGCGCCTACAACATGCTGCTCACCGCCGCCATCCCGACGCTGACGATGATGATGGCGAACGCGACCTACGATATTCCCGCCATCCGCACGACCCTGACCGAGGTGTTCACCAACAAGACACCGACGGATGCGTATCGAGGCGCGGGTCGGCCGGAGGCAACCTATTTTGTCGAGCGGGGCATGGACATCTTGGCGGCCGAGTTGGGAATGGACCCCGCCGAGCTGCGCCGCAAGAATTTCATCCAGCCTGACCAGTTTCCCTATGCGACCCAGATGGGGGCCGTCTACGACTCGGGCGACTACGAGAAGGCGCTCGACCTGGCCCTGAAGAACGCCGGCTGGGACGCGTTGAAACAGCAGCGCGATGCCGCCAGAGCCGAAGGCCGGTTGGTCGGTATCGGGCTCGCGATGTACGTAGAGGTCTGCGGCCTCGGGCCGTCTTCCTCGTTGCCCACTGGCGGCTGGGAGCACTCGCAGGTCACCATCGAGCGCGACGGCCGGATCAGCGCGACGACCGGGGCGTCACCGCACGGCCAGGGGAACGAAACCACCTTCGGACAGATGCTGGCCGATCAGTTTGGAGTGCCGATCGAGCACGTCACGATCCATCACGGGGACACGGGCGTGGTGAAGCAGGGTATCGGCACCTTTGGCAGCCGCTCGCAGGCCGTCGGGGGCACCGCCATCCACCTAGCCGGCGGCAAGGTCAAGGAGAAGATGGCGAAGTTCGCGGCCGCGCTCATCGAAGCGCATGAGGACGATCTCGTCTTCGAGAACGGCCGCATCTCGGTGAAGGGCGTGCCCGATTCCGGAAAGACGTTCGCGGAGGTGGCCGGATACGCGTATGTCCCAGTGCCGCTGCCCGAGGGGTTGACCCCCGGGCTGAGCGAGGAAGCGTTTTTCGAGCCGGCGAACAACACGTATCCGTTCGGTTGCCATATCTCCCTGGTCGAGGTCGACCGCGACACCGGTGAGCCGACGTTGCTGCGGCTGGTGGCGGTGGACGATGCCGGCAATCTCATCAACCCGATGATCGTCGAGGGCCAGATTCACGGTGGGCTCGCGCAGGGTATCGGGCAGGCGATGATTGAGGAGGTGCGGTATAGCGAGGACGGCCAACCGCTGACCGCCTCGTTCATGGACTACGCCATCCCCCGCGCGGCCGATTTTCCACGATTCGAGCTCGACAACACCGTGACCCCCACACCGGTGAATCCATTGGGGGCCAAGGGGGTCGGGGAAGCGGGGACGCTGGGGTCGACGCCGTGTATCGTGTCGGCCACGGTCGACGCTTTGAGCGAGTTTGGTGTGAAGCACATCGACATGATGCTGCGGCCCGAGAAGCTGTGGCAGATCATTCACGGAGGTCAGTCGTGATTCCGTCCGCCTTCGAGTACGAACGTGCGACCTCGATCGACGACGCGCTGGCAAAGCTCGCCGCCGCCGGCGGTGGCGGCAAGCTGATTTCCGGTGGGCACAGCCTCGTGCCGCTAATGAAGCTGCGGTTGAACGAACCGACCACGCTCATCGACATCGCGCGAATTCCCGGCCTGGCCGGGGTGCGGGAGCACGACGGCACGATCGAGATCGGCGCCGGCACCGTACACCATGACATCGCCACCTCCGCACTCTTGCGCGACCAGTGTCCGGTGGTGTCCGATACGGCGGCGACGATCGGAGACCCACAGGTGCGCAATCGCGGCACCATCGGCGGGAGCCTGGCACATGCCGACCCGGCCGCCGACTACCCGGCGATGCTGCTGGCGGTTGATGCGCAGATTCAGCTGCAGGGGCCAGGTGGGACGCGCAGCGTCGCCGCACAGGACTTTTTTCAGGATCTGTTCACCGTTGACCTCGGCCAGGACGAGATCATCACGGCCGTTCGGTTCGCGCCGGTGCGCGCGGCCGCCTACGCGAAGCTGTATCAGCGCGCGTCGCGATTCGCCATCGTCGGCGTGGCGGCGGCACTCGAGACAGCCGATGGCGTCATCAGTTCGGCCCGGGTCGGTCTGACCGGGGCCCTGTCGAGCGCGGTCCGACTGCCCGGCGTCGAAACGGCACTCGTGGGGCAGCCGGCCACCGCCGAGACCGCGGCGAAGGCGGCGCAAGGGGCGGGGGCGGACCTCAGCGACGTGAATGCGGATCTCCACGCCAGTGAGGCGTATCGTCGCGCCATGGTGTCGGTCTTCACGAAGCGGGCGCTCGAGGGCGCGCTGGCCCGCGTTTAGTACGTAGACGGGGCTTCGCCCCGAACCCCACGCGGCCGCTACGCGGGGACCCCGAGAGCCCCACTCCGCGGCCGCGGGGCGCGCATTGCCGCGCGCCCAGAGGATTCGGGCCCGGCGGCATCGCGCTGGCGGTCCTTGCCCGGCTGTGTCAAAATCAATTGTTGTAAAGGGAGACTGATTCAAATGAAGAAGCGGTACAGGCAGCTGCTCGCGAGTGCAGCCGCGTTATTCGTTCTGTCCATGCTGGCGCCAGGTTCGGCGTCAGCGCAGGGCCAAGCCCCACGCGCATTCGATGGCCACCCGGACCTGAACGGCGTCTGGCAGGCAATCGGCACGGCGAACTGGGACCTCCAAGACCACCCGGCCGCGGCCGGACCGGTCGATACGGGCGCCATTGGCGCCGTTCCGCCGGGACAGGGCGTTGTGGTCGGCAACACCATTCCCTACACACCGGAAGCGCTGGCGCAAAAACAGCGGAACTTCGAGAACCGGTGGACCGAC
>CALBET010000676.1 GCA_937888665.1 uncultured Acidobacteriota bacterium | reverse complement strand
GAACAGTTCATGGCCCTGACCTCAGGCGCTCGCCTCGGGCACTACGCCGTCACCGCCCTCATTGGTGCGGGCCGGATGGGACAAGTTTGGCAGCTACGAGACGAAAGCGGGTCATACTTGCCGCAGTCTTTCGGACCGGAGCGATTGCCGGGCCCAATACGGAGGTGGTGATGCAGAGATGGATGCACGCGTTCGGAGTGTCAGTGGTAGCGTTCGTCGCCTCCGCCCCCATGCCCGCGGCGGCTCAGGCGTCCGGCGATGGCTGGACGGTGTCGCGAACGCTGGACGGTCAGCCGGACCTCGAAGGCGTCTGGGCGAACAATAGCGTGACCCCGCTCGAGCGGCCGGATGCGTGGGCGGGGAAAACCACGCTGACCGCCGAGGACCTGGCCGAGCTGAAGGCGGCGGCCACTGAGGCCACCGCGAGCGGTCTGGACGCCCAGTTCGGCGACCAGCTTGTGCAGGCGGCGCTCGCCGGACTCAGCGACGCCGATTCCTACGACACGACCGGCAACTACAACCAGTTCTGGCTCGCCGACCGCAACTTCGATCACAATCGGACATCGCTGGTCATCGATCCCACCGACGGGAAGATTCCGCCTCGGACATCGGACGGCGAGCGTGCTGGGCGAGGCGTGCCGCCGCCGATCATCGCGCCGAAGGCTGACTCTTGGGCGGACCGCCCGTTGAGCGAGCGCTGCCTCACATTCGGCGTGCCGAACCTGTTGGCCGGATACAACAGCTATTACCAGATCATCCAAGGTCGCGACCACGTCGTTATTCTCATGGAGATGATTCACGACGCGCGCATCATCCCAATCGACGGGTCGCCGCACGTGAGCGATGAGATCCGCCAGCTACATGGTGACCCGCGCGGTCACTGGGAGGATGACACGCTGGTCGTCGAGACGACGAACTACTCAGACTCGGGCGTGTTCTGGAACGCGGCCGAGGGGTTTCGACTCACCGAGCGATTCACGCGCGTTGGTCCCGACACGCTCCACTATGAGATCACGTTCGACGACCGGACGACCTGGACGCGCCCATGGACCATCCTGGTTCCCCTGAAGCACAGCGCGGAGCCGATGTACGAGTACGCATGCCACGAAGGGAACTTGGGCATGGAGGGCATCCTCTCCGGGTATCGCGCCCAGGAGCGGGCGGCCACCGAGGGGGCGAGGTAAGTTTCCTCGCCCTCGTACTACTACCCCGCCCGCAGAACTATGTCGCTGAGTCCAGGCACCACGCTCGGCCCCTACGAGGTCACCGCCAAGATCGGCGAGGGCGGGGTGGGGGAGGTGTATCGGGCCCGCAGGCTGCGGCGACATGACCGGACACATCGAACGTAGACCAAGGACTGACCGTCCCAACCATCCTCAAAGGAGCGCAAGTACATGGCATTCTCGACCGCGATCAAGGACCAGATCACCGCCGCCGTCGCCGCTAGGCGGGCCCAGATTACACAGTTTCAACGAGAGATTGACGCCCTCCAAAGCGCCGCGAGCGCGCTGGGCGACGGGAAGAGCACTGGTACGCGCACGTCCACGGCGACCAGCATGTCCGCGCCCAAGACCAAGACGGGACGGACCCCGATGAGCGCCGCCGACCGGCAACGCATCTCGGAGCGGATGAAGGCGTCGTGGGCGAAGCGAAAGACGACGACCAGCGCGCCTGCACCACAGCTGGAGACCCCGCCCGCGACCAAGACAGGACGCAAGCCGATGAGCGCCGCCGCCAGGAAGGCCGTCTCGGTGCGGATGAAAACGTCCTGGGCGAAGCGAAAGAAGAGCGCCGGCGCGCCCGCGTCCAAGGCCACCAGTCAGCCGGCGACCAGGACCGGGCGGAGACCGCTCAGCGCAGCAGCCCGGAAACTCTTGTCCGAGAAGCTGAAGGCGTACTGGGCCAAGCGGAAGCGGGCTCGGCGGTAGGTCATCGGCCCGGAGGCCGTATACTTGGCCTTGCTCCTCGGCCACCATGTCACTATGGAGACATTTGGGTGGTTGACGTGGAGAGCGGGAGACTCAATCGCCTGACCGATGACCCGGCTGACGACTCCTGAATCGTCCATCCAATCCGACTCGTGCGCGCCTGTGACAAAGGAGACATGCAATGGGAGACAAAGGCGGTCAGAAGGACAAGGACAAGGGCCAGAAGCAAAGAGCCGCACAAGACGAAGCAAAGAAGAAGAAGAAACGGGATAAACAGGCGAAAGCGAGATAAGTCTAGAACCCGTTCATGCTCGAGGAACTCACGCGGCTCGTGCCCGCGGCCTGCCGCCCCGTGCCGGCGCCATGCCCGACTGGTCGTCCAGCCGTGGTCCCCCCTCGCAAATTCGCTTGACCAGGTCGGAGTGCAGGGGCGGCCCTCTGCGGAGCACCAGAGTGTAGGCGCCCAGAAATCTGGCTGACTAGAGGCCAATCCTGCGGAGGTTGTAATAGAGCACGGGCGTCACGAGCAGCGACAGCACCAGCGAGACGGTCACGCCGCCCATCACCGCGATCGCCAGCGGTTGCAGCATCTGGGCACCCGATCCGACCCCGATGGCCAGCGGCAACATACCGAACAGCGTCGACAGCGCCGTCATTGCGATGGGCCGCAGACGCCGGCGGCCCGCCTGGAAGATGGCGTCCTTGACCTCGTATCCGCGTGCGCTGAAGTCCTGTTCCGAGTCCAGCATGAGGATGCCGTTCTTGTGGACGATGCCGACGACCAGGATGACCCCCATGAACGACGAGATGTTCAGCGTGGTGCCGGTCACATAGAGAGCGAGCAGCGACCCGAATGTGCACAGCATCGTGGCCGCGAGGATCGCGATCGGATGCGAGTACGAACGAAACTCGAAGACCAGGATGATGAAGATGAGCAGGATCGAGCTCAGTAGAACCTGGACCAGACCCGCGAAGGACTCCTGCTGGATCCGGTACAGGCCCCCGTACTGGATGTCGGTCTCTGGCGGAATCTCGACTTCCTGCCTCAGCCGCCGCTGGATTTCGTTCATGGCGGAGCCCAGGTCGCGGCCTTCCAGTTGCGCGGTCACCGAAGCGAATTCGCGGAGGTTCTCCCGCCGGACTTCGTAAGTCGTCTCGGCGGTCTCGACATGCGCAATGCTGGCCAGCGGGACCGTCTGGCCGGTCGGGGAGGTCATCTGCAGCGACAGCAGCGTGTCGGTTGAGGACCGGTGTTCGACAGGATAACGAACCCGGATCCCGAACATCCGCTCGCCCAGGATCATCGAAGACGCCAGCGTGCCGTCCAGAATCGCCGCTTCCGCCGTGGCGACGTCCCGGACACTGAATCCCGCGCGCCCAGCCTTCTCTAGATCCACACGAAAGTTGACCGACGGACCGATGGCCACATTCTCGTTGACGACGTCGACTACACCGTCGACCGCCGGCAGCCACGCTTCGACACGTTCGGCGATCTCACGGGACACGTCCGGATCGGCGTGGTGGATCTTGATCTCGATCGGCTCAGGCGACCAGGCCAAGTCTCCGACAAGGTCTTCGAGGATGTGCGGGAACTCCACGTCAATGGCCGGCTCGGACGCGGCAATTTTCTCCCGCAACTCGCTGGTGACCTCGTCGAGCGCGCGGGTCCGCGCGGCGTTCAACCGGACCAGGAAATCGCCAGTGTTTGGCTCCGCGATCGCGAGCGCCAGCCGCGCGCCGGTGCGGCGGGAGTAGCTCTCCACCTCCGGGGTCTCGATCAGAAACTGCTCAACATGCCGGAGTACCCGGTCGGTTTCCTCCAGCGACGTGCCAGGCGGCATCACGTAGTCGAGCACGAACGCGCCTTCGTCCATGTCCGGGAGAAAGCCGGACCCCAGTTGAACGTAGACCAGGCCGCTCGCCGCCATGACGCCGAGGGCGCCGACCAGGACGAGCCGGAAGTGGTCGAGCGACCAGCGGAGCGCGTCTTCGTATCTCGCGGTCACGGCGCGCAGGACGCGTCCCTCCCCGACCAGCTCGGCGGACTCGAGATCGCGCGTCGACGAACCGCTCGCGGGACGCAGGAACCACGACGCCAGCACCGGCGTAAAGAAGATCGCCAGCAGCAGCGATGCCAGCAATGCCGTGACCAGCGTCAGGGCGAGCGCACGGAAAAACACGGCGGTGATTCCCCCCAGGAAGACCAGCGGCGCGAACACGACGATGGGGGTCAGGGTCGAGCCGATCAGGGCCGGCGTCAGCTCCCGGATCGCATTCTTGGCCGCTTCACGTGGCGCTTGCCCCATCGACACGTGGACGACGATGTTCTCCACCATCACGATCGCGTCATCGATCACGACGCCGATGGCCGCGGCCAGTCCGCCCAGCGTCATCAGGTTGAAGCTCATACCGAAGAGCTGCATGCAGACGATCGCCATCAGGATGGCCGCGGGAATGGCCAAGCCAGCCACGAGGGTGGTCCGCCAGCTCTTGAGGAACCCGACCAACACGAAGATGGCCAGCACGAGGCCGATCGCGATGCTTTCGGTGACGCCGCCGATAGAGTCGCGCACCAACAGGGATTGATCGTAGAACGTGCCAAGTTCGACGTCCGGGGGCAGGTCCGCGCGAGCCCGCACCAGCTCCGCCTTCACCGCGTCGGCAATCTCCACGGCGTTCCCATCGGGTTGCTGGAGTACATTCACGAGGACCGCGTCCCGTCCATCAGCGGACACGATTGTGTACACGGGGCCTTCGCCGGGTGTCACACGCGCCAGGTGCTTCAGGAGTACCGGCGTGCCGTCGACCACGTCGACCACCAGGTTTTCGATCTGCTCAGCGCTCTGGAGCAAGCCGGTGACCGTGGTCAGATACAGGTGGTAGTTCTCCTGCACCATGCCGGCTGGGGCAATGAGGTTCGAATCTCGGATCACATCGACGATGGTCGTCACCGGCAGGCCGTAGCTGGTCAGCCTGAGGGGGTCGACGATCACGTGCATTTCGGGTCGGCGGCCGCCGACGATCTGCGTCTCGGCGACACCCGGCAGCTTGTACATGCGGGGCGAGATGTCGTAATACGCGATCTCCCACAGGTCCGACAGCGATCGGGTCGGCGAGGTGAGGCTGAGCCCCAGCATCGGGAACACCGAGAACGTCAGTCGATTGATGTAGAAGCGGGTGTCAGGCGGCAGTGTCGGCGCGATCTGGGCGATGCGCCCCTGGACCAGGTGCAGCGCGTTGAGGATATCGACGTGCCAGTCGAAGAACACGCTGATCTCCGAGGAGCCGCGCGCGGTGACCGAACGTACATCGGTGATTCCGGGAACCACCCGGACCGCCTCTTCAATGGGCCGGGTGACGGTCAGTAACTGCATGTTCACCGGCGCGATGCCGTTGTCCACCAGGATGACGATGCGTGGGAAGTCCGTCTGGGGAAAGATGGAGACGGGCAGCCGGAAGATGAACACCGTTCCGGCGACACAGAGGCTCACGACGATGAGGACGATGGCGCGGCCGTGGGCTTCGACGAAACGTGCGAACGCGCCGCTCATTCCGGATTCCCGGTCCACTCGACCCGGGTGCCGTCCGGCAGACCGTACCCGCCCTGGATGATGACGATCTCACCACCGTCGAGACCGCTCAGTACCGGCGCCCACCCGTCGACCGGCGGACCGGTGTCTACCGCGCGGCGCGCAGCCGTCCGGTCCTCACCGACCACCATCACGAGACCCCGACGAGTACCGTCCTCGAATTGCACGGCGGCGACGGGGACGACCCGCGCGCCCTGCACGGCGCCGGTCGTGATCGCCAAGGCGCCGAAGGCTCCGGCCCGCAGGCCGTGGTTCGTGTTGGGAATCTCGCACCAGACCTCGACGGTCCGGGTTCCGGGATGGACCGCGGCCGTGACCACACTGACTCGTCCGGCATAGGATGCCTCCGGGCGGTCGGCCGGCACCAGGGCGCAGGGCTGGTCGACCCGGAGGTCCGCCGTGTCGGCCTCCGGCACCTGTGCCCGGACCACCGCCACCGACAGGTCCGCCACCGTGAACAGCGGTGCATCGGGCGCCGCCATGTCACCCGGAAACAGGAACTGCGCAGTGACCGTGCCGGCAAAGGGCGCGCGAATCGTGGCAAAGTCCAGCTCCGTCTCGAACAGCGCCAATCGGCTCTCGGCCTGCGCGAGACGGCTCTGCGCAATCTCGACGTCGCGTCTCCCGGTTTGACTGTCGAGCAGACGCAGTTCCGCTCCGGCTACCCCTTCGTTGGCCTCGGCCGTCGCCAGCTCGGTGCGGCTGGCGATCAGGTCTCGCTCTGGAATCGCGCCCTGGTCGAACAGACCGCGTCGGCGGTCGTAACTGGCCCGGGCCTGGTCGAGCGCCGCCCGTGTCGCCGCCAGCTGCCCGCGGGCCCGCTCGAGCCCGGCTGGCAGGGTGCCGGCCGAGAGCTTCGCCAGGGTGGCTTCGGCGTCGGCGATGGCCGCCCTGGCTTCGTCACGTCGAGCGGCGAGGTCGCCGTCCTCAAGCTTCGCCAGCACCTGGCGAGCGGTCACCGTGTCGCCCTGCCGTACTTCGAGCTGGAGAATCCGAGCGGTGAGCCGCGAGGCGACGTTGGCCTGCTCCCGCGGATGCACCAGGGCGGGGGCCTCCAGGCGCGTCTCGAGATCTATCTCCCGGACACGGACCACCTGCACGGCAACGGCTGACACATCCGCGTCTTCGGCGGGAGAGGCGCAGCCCGGCATTGCCAGAGCAAACAGCACGGTCGGGAGCGATAATTGCCTCATAGTCTCACTGGCCAGACGCCACCTCCAGGTCGCGTCTGGCGGTCAGATAGTCGGCAATGGCAGTGTAGTAGCTTGCCCGCGCCTCCGCCAGCTGTGCCGCGGCCGTGACGACTTCCAGGGCGAGGCCCTCGCCGCCCTCGTACCGGACCCGGCTCAGCCGCAGATCCTCTTCCGACGCAGTGCCCTGGATACGGGCCAGCGAGATCTGCTCGTATAAACCGCGCACGCGGACGAGCGCCGACTGATACTCCCGCGCGAACTCGCGGCTGGCAATCTCCCGAATCTGGCCCACCCGCGCCGTACGCGCATCGGCCTGTCGGACCTGGTTGCTCGCGCGCGACCAGTCGAACAGGGTGAGCCGCAGGCTGGCGAGGGCCGCGTAGCCCCGATCGTCGAACGACAGGCCCGGCACCTCCTGGTCCACCCCCCACTGGACGGCAAGCTGTACCTGGGGGCGCATCGCTGACCGGGCGTGGCGGGCATCGGCGTCGAAGCTCCGCTGCTCGGCGTCGAACAGGCGGAACTCCTGGCGGGTGAGATACGACGCGGGACTGGGGTCGTGTGACGGCTCGGATACCGGTCGATCGATCAGGTCGACGAGCCTGAGTGGCTGGGATACGTCGTCAGTCCAGAACGACGCCAGCGCCTGGTTCGCCAGCTCGGCGCCCGTTCGCGCCGCCGACAGCACCTGCCGGAACGATGCGGCCTGGGAGGTCGCCTTGACGACATCGGCGCGCGCCGCCTCGCCGGCGTCAGACCGCACCCGGGTCCGCTGCTCGAACCCGTCCGCCTCGTCCACCCGTTCCTGAAAGACCTCGACCAGCTTCCTCGCCAGGAGGACCCGATAGTATGCGGCGGCCACCGAACGCTTCAACTCGCGCTCGGCAATGGCCAGGTTCGCGCCGGCGATGTCCTGGTTCGCGCGCGCGCGTTGGTACTCGGCGCGAACACGCCCGGAGGTGTCGATGTCCTGCACGACTGTCAGTAGCGCCGCGAACTCGCGGATCGCGTTCGACGGGACGAAACTGACCGCGGTCGGGTCGCTCGCCCGCGGACTGTTATAGAAATGGTCGATCCCGAACGACGCGTGGGGCAGGAACCCGGATCGCGCCACCACCCGGCCGCGCTGCGCGATGTCCACGTCGAGCTCGGCGACCGTGACTGGGGACGGCGCCTCGAGCGCGAGATGAATGCAATCGTTCAGCGACAACGGGGCGTTCTGCGCCGCGACCGGCAAACTCAAGCCCAGACAGGCGCCGGTGACGACGAGGCAGACAGAAATCTGTATTGTGCGCATGGTGGAGATCCTAGCCGCCCGTGGGGCCCAGAGTCTCCTGTGGCCTTACAAGCAGGACCGAACCCGTCCAGTCCGAGGGTGTCCCACCCTTGTTTCTGAGATGCGCTCGGCACCACTCGGTCACGGCGTTGAAGGCCCCTATATGACCGGAGCCACTTCAGATCAGCATGGCTTTGAGTCCCGGCACCCGCCTCCGGCACGACGACGTGAGCGGCCGACGGCAGGGCCGGCCGGGTTGTCCGTGGACCGCGACCGACGTGAACCACGGACGCCTTCAAGAGTAGGAGATCAGATGACCGTCCCACGGGGACAGACGACAAGCGAACCGGACGCCACCTGGTGGGGTGAATCGCCTGGCGGCGTCGGGATCAGGGGGGGTATCAACAAGGGTGGCGTAAGGGAAGGGGAGCGCGACCGGGAGCGAGTCGTTTGAAGGACATCGTGCATAGCCCATCCCCGACGCTCATTGGCGAGAAGTTCGGCACACGTGCGCACCGTCACCAAAGGACGTTGACGATCGGGACACCGGCGAGCCGCACGGGTGGTATCTGCTCGTCACGCAGGTGGAAAACGGCGGTCTGATGTGGCCCCCGCGCTTCGCGGCAATCCCGCTGGCCTTCCGCTCGGTGTCGTCGTGCTCTGCTCGGCCCTCATCGGTTGGCCGGACGAAGACGACTCACAACGCGCGGCCGGCAGGAAGTGGTGCGGCGACGCCTCTTACGGCTTCTGACGGCGAATCCGTGACCCCACCTTCTCCT
>CALBET010000675.1 GCA_937888665.1 uncultured Acidobacteriota bacterium | reverse complement strand
CGGGTCCGGAGTGGGGCACAGGGGCCCCCGCGAGGACCCGCGTGGGGTTCGGGGCGCAGCCCCGTCTTAATAACGATAAATGGCCGTGACCATGGGGTCCTGCTGCGACTCAACCAGCGAGAACACGAGGAGAAAGCGGGTATCGCCGTGCTGATAGAAGCGCACGAGACGGTCGCCATCGGCGGTCCGCTCGACGTCGTATCGACCCGCTTCGGCGCCGCGACCCAGCAAGGCGGCGACCTGGCTGGCGGAGTCGCCAAGCCGCACGCGTACCCCGCCCGTGAGCACCAGGACCGGCAGGCGGACCGCACCGGGCGGCGCGCTCTTCGGGGGTGCGATGTCGCCCAGCGATGTCGCGGTCAAGCCTCCAACGCCGGTGAGCCCGCGCAGTTCGCGGACCGCATTGGCCCCGAGCGCGCCGGCCGCGGCGAGCAAGGCCACGGCCAGCATCCACTGAACCACGGGCGATGCGCGACGGACAAGACTCCTCAATCTCCTGTCTCCTGGGTGAAGGGTGGCATCTCCGTCGGTCCGAACGCAAGGACTCGCGCGAACCCAGCAACCGTAGGCTCTCGCCGGTCGGCTGTCGTGGCCACGTTCTGGGCCGCGAGACGGCTTCACTTGGTATGATGAAGGATTCGCAGCACCGGGGCGAAGCGTGGGCGCCCATCCCGGCGTCTAACGGGTGAGTGGTACGAGGCCCGTGCCTGCATCTGCCGATTTTCGAACGCGTACGTGGAGGCAAAAGTGAGAGCGACCAGCCTGTGTCGACGATGGTGGCCGGGAATCTCGATAGCCGGGGTGCTGCTGGGGCTCACGCTCCCGGCGACCGCCCAGCTGCGGAAGCCGGAACTGCAGGTCCAGCCCATCGCTGAGACCGACGCCGCCCACCCCGGCACACGCGCCAGTATGGCGCTCGAAGTGGCACTCGACGAAGGCTTCCACCTCCAGTCCAACGCGCCCCTCGACGAGAGCTTGATCCCGACCGTCTTGACGTTGGACCCGCCGGAAGGATTCTCGGTGGAAAGTGTCGCGTTCCCGGAAGCGATCTTGCTCGATGTGGCTGGAGAGGCGCTGGCGGTCTTTGAAGAAGAATTCCGCATCGGCGCCGTTGTGGACATCAGCGACTCCATCGCGCCCGGGTCCTACACAGTGCCGGGGAAGCTGCGCTGGCAGGCGTGTAACGCGACGATGTGCTTCCAGCCCGAAAACACGGACATCGAGTTCACCGTGACGGTGGCGCCTGCGACGCAGTCGCTCACCACGCTCCATCCGGATCTGCTCGCCGGTCTCCGCATCGTGGATGCCGACGCCGACGCGCCGGCGCCGGCGCCGGCCCCCACCGCCCCCATGCTGGACGACCTGTCGGTGGTCGCCTCGCTCGAAGACTTCGACGTGCTCGCGAGCACCGGTGGCTATCTGAACGCCGAGGCGTTTCTCGACTTCATGGGCGCGGCCGAATCGGGCGAAGGGGAACGCGGCTGGTTCGAAGGCCGGGGTCCGCTGGCCATCCTGGCGCTCATCCTGGTGGGCGGCCTCGCGCTGAACCTCACGCCGTGCGTGCTCCCGATGATTCCCATCAATCTCGCCATCATTGGGGCCGGCACGAAGGCCGGGTCTCGTTCCCGTGGATTCGCCCTGGGCGGGGCCTATGGTCTGGCGATGGCGCTGGTCTACGGCACGCTGGGGCTGGTGGTCATTCTCACGGCTGGCACCTTCGGCACGATCAACTCGTCGCCATGGTTCAACTTTGGCATCGCCGCGTTGTTTGTGGTGCTCGGACTGGCCATGTTCGACGTCCTGGCCATCGATTTCTCCAGCCTGCAGGCAAAGCTGTCGAGGGGGAGCAACGAAGGCGGTTCGTTCGTCGTCGCCTTCGGGATGGGCGCGGTGGCGGCGTTGCTCGCCGGCGCCTGTGTGGCCCCGGTGGTGATTCAAGTGATCGTCTTCTCGAGCAATCTGTACAGCACGGGCACGACCGTCGCCCTCGCCCTGCCGTTTTTTCTCGGTATCGGGATGGCGTTGCCATGGCCAATCGCGGGCGCCGGGCTGTCGTTTATGCCAAAGCCGGGTGCCTGGATGGTGCATGTCAAACACGCCTTCGGGGTGTTCATCCTCGGGACCGCGGTCTACTACGGGTATCTGGGTTACGGCTTGGTCGCGCAACGCTGGGTCGACCCCGCCGATGTGGCCGACAGCGTGCAGGAGCTGCTGGACGAGGGGTGGCACGCGTCGCTGGGTCAAGGGTTGGAGACGGCGCGCGCGGAAGACAAACTGGTGCTGGTGGATATGTGGGCCACCTGGTGCAAGAACTGTCTGACGATGGACAAGACCACCCTGAAGGACCCAGAAGTTGAGTCCGGCCTCGAAGACTACGTGAAGGTGAAGTTCCAGGCGGAGGACCTCGAGGCCTCTCCCGCGCGCGAGGTGTTGAAACACCTCGGTGGTATTGGTCTACCCACGTACGCGATTCTGCGACCCCGGACCGATGACCGCACCGCGAACGCAGACACCGGCCCCTGGGGGCGGTAAAGGCGGCGCCCGCTCGCACGCGGCGACGGCGGTGCGGCTGTGCCAGGTTGGCGTCGTTACCGGGGTGTCCGGACCCGCAGGGCGGCCGGGTGAAGCGCGCCAACCAGGGTGGTGCCGCCGGACACGACCTCGCCATCCACGTGAAAGCACATTGGCCGCTGGGCCTCTATCGTGACGCGGCTCGCGGTTGTCGTCTTCACACCTGGGTCCTGGTCAATCGTCCCGCTGAACAACCTCCTCGCTCCCCAGAGCGCGCGGCACGCACCCCGCGGCGCGACGATCACGACGTCGAGTACCCCGTCATCGAGCCGTGCGCGTGGCGCGATGGTCGCCCCATTACCGAACTGCGTGCCATTGGCCAGTTCGACGATGAGCGCGCGTCCCTCGAAGAGGTCCGTGTCCGTGTCCGTCATGACGCGGTAGACCTCTGGGGTGTAGCGAAACACTGTGGACACGGTCGCGCGCACATAGCGTCGGAGACCGCGTCCCACAAGTTGATTGAAGGCGGACGCAACGGCCGCGTCCAAGCCGATCCCGGCCAGATTGACGAACAGACGCCCGCCCAGTTCGCCAATGTCGATGATGCGGTCCAGCCCGCGGACGGCGGTCTCCAGCGCGCGCGCGGGGTCTGGGCTGATACCCAGCTCGCGCGATAATCCGTTTCCGGATCCGGCCGGCACGATGGCCATGACGCCATCCCGAAACGCCAAGGCCGACGCGATCTCATTCACCGTGCCGTCACCACCCCACGCGATGATGGGTGAGAATCCGCGGGCGTGGAAATCAGCCGCGAGCTCGCGCGCATGCCCGACGCGCTCCGTGAACGCCACCTCGCACGTCACCGCCGCGGACGCACACGCGCGCTCAACGAGGTCGGTCGACTCGCGGCCCCGAACGCGATTGGCTGGCGGCCCCGCATGAGGATTGATGATGGCGGCAACCGGCGGTGGCGAGCGACTCATCGATGCTATAGTAGCTTTCCAAGATGGCACGTCGATGGGTTCGGCTCGTGATCGTGCTCGTCGCGCTTACCACGCTGGGATTCACTGCCAACCAAATCCGCCTCGCTGAACTCGTGCTCGACGACGAACAAAACGTCGAACGCGTCTTCACTGAGCTAAGCTGGGCGCTGACACTCACGCTCGGCGACTTGCGCGCCGCACAGCAAGCCTATGTGGCGGCCGGACAGGATCAGGCCTACTGGACCACCAAGGTCACGAGCCACCTCGCGACGGTCCACGACAGTCTAGAGAACCTGCGGCGGCTCGCCACGGCCCCAGAGTCTTTGGACGCGCTCGGTGCGGCGGAGGACGCGGTCGCCGATCTCCAGGGCATGGACGAGCGCGCGCGTGAGCACGCGAACCAGGAACAACCGCTGCTTGCCTCGGATCTGATCTTCACCGACGGCCTCGAATTGGCCACGCGTGCCGCGGCGAACGTTGAATTGGCGCGCGCCACTGAACGGACAACGCGGAACGAGACGATTCGGACCAGTCGTTCAGAGCAGACGACCATGTTTGCCGTGTCCGCTGGCGTCGCGGTTCTGGTTATGCTCCTGTTGGTGCCACTGGCGCGGCAAAAGGGCACCGTTGCATTGACGGCGCTCGACGACGCGAGCGGTGCCGCGCAGGAAGACGACCAGGCGCTCTCAACCGACACACGGTCAGCGTTGACCCCTCAGGATCTGGCTACGAGCAGGACAAAAGGGGCGAGGCGTGACACCACGACGCGCTCGTCGTCTCGTCGTTCGACCGGCGATCGTCAGTCGGCGAGGGGCGTCTCGCCGGTGACACCAGGCGCCATCACCGCCAGAAGAGACGAGGCCGAACAGGGCTCCGACTTGCGCGCCGCCGCCGATCTCTGCACCGACCTGAGCGCCATGGCCGATACACGAGAGTTGCCCGCGCTCCTGGCGCGGGCAGCCGACCTCATGAACGCGAGCGGGCTAATTGTCTGGGTGCTCGATGCGACCGGACACGCACTTCATCCCGCTATCGGCCACGGGTATCCCCCCCAGGCGCTCGCTCGTATCGGCTCCATCCCCGACGACAGCAGCAACGCGACCGCGGCTGCCTACCGGAGCATACGGATGCAGGTCGTTGACGCGACCGGCGATGCGAGTGGCGCTCTCGCGACCCCCCTGCGGTCCGCCAACCGTTGCATCGGGGTGCTCTCGGCGGAGTTGCGCGACGGTTGGGAATCACGCGAGGCGGTGCAGGCCAGTGCCGCCATCGTCGCGGCCCAGCTCGCCACGATGCTTCAGGGCGAGGCACCCGCTGACACGGCGGCTCCGGCCGCCGAGGCACACGGCTAGTCCTCGGCTAGTCCCCTGGGGCTAGTCGACTCGATCACTCGACAGGCGACTCGGTCTTCCCAAAAAACTCGACCCGACGAGTGCGCCCACCGCTCTGCGAATGCCCAATCTCTGACGAACGCTCATGATGCATCTCCTCCAAATACAGTGACGTTCCCGACCCGGGTGAAACCCAATTCACTCGTGTCCTTAGTCAGACGGGTGCGGGCGGTGAGAAAGTTGGCAGTACTCGGAATGAGACCGAGATGTCATCTGCATAGGACGAGCCCCGTCGACATGGCCACACCCGCGCCTGGTTTCGTGGGTTCGGAGAGTCGGCACGAGCTTTGTAACAGCCAGGAGATAGGTCGTGCGGAGTCAACGGGATGCGTTAACTCAGGCAGGCGCTGGCATCGCCGCATCCCGTCTCGTGGGGCACTGGCGATTCCGCGCGACCTCTTGCCTCTTTCGTCAGCGGCACAGGGGACTGCCGTTGACGCACGGTAGGACGGGCGACATGCACCACGGGGGTTGGTGCGTGTTCGGATTATACTGATCGGATGGAGCCGCTGAGTCTGCCGCTCGACTACGCCGCAATCGAGCGTATCCTCCCGCATCGGTACCCGCTGTTGCTCGTCGACCGGATCACGGAATTCGAGGTAGACAAGCGGATCGTCGGGATCAAGAACATCTCGATGAACGAGCGCCACATGTGGCAACCGCCTGGAGAGCGCCCGGCCGTCCCGCCGACTATCCTCACTGAAGCAGTCGCCCAGGTCGGCGCCATCCTGATTCTCGCCAAGCCAGAAAACCGCGAGAAGCTCATCTATCTCCTACGAATCGAGCGGGTGCGCTATCGACGACCGGCCCATCCGGGCGATGTCGTCACGATCGAGGTGAACGTCCAACGGCTGCGCAGTCGGATGGGACAACTCCACGGCGTCGCCCGAGCGGGCGGCAAGGTGGTGCTCGACGGCCGGATGACGTTTGCGCTCGGACCGAAGGTGTAAGTCGTCTTTCGGGGATGTCGCGCCCTAGCAGCCCGTGGTAGAAGTCGCGCGTCGCACCGAGAGCGGCGCTGGACCGGTC
>CALBET010000674.1 GCA_937888665.1 uncultured Acidobacteriota bacterium | reverse complement strand
TATCCACCTATCACGCACTCGCCAACTCAATTTTGAGGCAGGACCCACAGAGCGTGGGTCTTTCAAGCCACTTCAAGGTAGAGGTTTCCTCGGCGCCACTCGAACGCATTGGACGGGATGTTCTGGAAGCGCTTGCGGCTGAGGGGCTAACGGATGTCACCTCTCTGGTCGAGGGAAGCCCGCGGGTGCTGCTCGAGAAGATCAGCAGCTTGAAGAATCTAAGCCCTGAGTCCTTCTTTCAGTCTTCGACAAAGCGCAAGGATAAATCGTGGGCCATCGGACGCGCCGCATTCATGCTCGAGAACCGTCTCCGAAAGCGCAATTCCATTGTCTTCGACGACATGCTGGTTCTCGCCCTGGAAATTCTCAATCTCAAAACCAGCACCGCAGAATGGGTGAAGGGTCGGTATCGCGCGGTTTTTGTCGACGAGTATCAAGACATCAATCCCACACAACTCCAGCTGCTCGAGGCTCACTGTTCTCCCGATGGAGCACTGACCGTGGTCGGTGATGATGACCAATGCATCTACGAGTGGAGAGGGGCGAACCCGAAGCACCTGATAGACTTCGAAGAGCGCTTCCCTCAGTCCAGCACGTATGAACTGGGGTGGAACTACAGAAGCACCGACGTAATCGTAACGGCAGCGGACAGTGTGATTCGTGGGGTCAAAGACCGTTTTCCCAAGCAACTCACGTCCGCCCGAGGTCCAGGCCCTCAAATTGAAATACGGCTCTTTAGCACGGGGGAGGATGAATGCTCCTTTGTGGAGGACCGCGTCCAAGCACTGCTGCGGGATGGTGTTCCTGGCAATGAAATTGCCGTTCTTGCTCGTACGAAAGCTCTGTTGCAGACGGTCGCTCCGAAATTGCAGGCCGCCGGGGTCGCTGTGCGAGGAGACGCGCCGCTGCGCAATGTGCAGATGAAACGGCTAGTGGCCATGTTGCGGGCAGTTGCGTATGGGCTTGGAGACCCCGGCTTCCCGGAAGCCTTCACGCTCGGCAAACGGAGACTGCGGAACTCCGCCTACTCGCGTATCTTCTCCGATGGTCGACCGTCGCCTAGCGATCTGGAACAACGTCTACGCGAATGGTCAGGCGGCGTACAGCCGGAAGACACTGAGCTCCAGCGTGCTTGGACTGATGCCCTAAGTTTCTTTGGCAGCCTTGACTCGCTGCGCAGAGTCGCGAGTCAGGATCAGTACTCAACGGTAGAGATTGTAGAGGGCATTCGCTCAGCCTTTATGTCTGAGGGGTGCTCAGCAATTGATGGGCTAACCCAAGATCTCCAGACTCGCCCCATCGAGTTGTTGTTACGGCTCGCACATGAACAGAGCACCCTCCCGGACCTTATTGACACGATCGACGAACTCCGGGCTCTAGGCGGCGACGATATTTCCGATGCAGTGAGTATCTGCACGATTCATCGATCCAAGGGGCTGGAGTTTGACCACGTACTTTTAGTCGGCGTGCAAGACGACATCTTTCCCAACTGTAAAGTCGTTGAGGACCTAGACCAGGATACCCGGCTATTCTACGTTGCCCTCACTCGAGCCAAACAGCATCTCACGATCTCCAATCACCAGGGTGAGCGCGGCGAACTTGAGTGTGGCCACTTCATGAATCAAATCCTTTCCCAAAGCACCGTGGTGCACGGAGCTGACTGATGCCCCAGGTCTTCTTTTCAAAAGTTGTGGGAACGACATTCGAGGGCCGTCAGGATGTTCTCGAGGTC
>CALBET010000673.1 GCA_937888665.1 uncultured Acidobacteriota bacterium | reverse complement strand
TACGCTGGTGGCCGAATCAGCTGAACTTGAAGGTGCTCCACCAGAACTCCCCCTTGTCCGATCCGATGGACGAGGCGTTCAACTATGCCGAGGCGTTCAAGACCCTTGACCTGGATGCCTTGAAGAAGGACATCGAGGCGGTGATGACCACATCACAAGCCTGGTGGCCGGCTGACTACGGCCACTATGGGCCGCTCTTCATCCGGATGGCGTGGCACAGCGCCGGCACGTATCGCATCGGCGACGGCCGTGGCGGCGCGGCGTCTGGCACCATCCGCTTCGCGCCTCTCAACAGTTGGCCCGACAACGTGAACCTCGACAAGGCCCGCCGATTGCTCTGGCCGATCAAGCAGAAGTATGGCCGGACGATCTCGTGGGCCGACCTGATGGTCCTCACCGGCAACTGCGCGCTGGAGTCGATGGGGTTCAAGACGCTCGGTTTCGCCGGCGGGCGTGAGGACGTCTGGGAGCCCGAAGAGGATATCTATTGGGGGCCTGAGGGCGAGTGGCTTGCCGACGAGCGCTACAGCGGCGACAGGGAGCTGGAGAATCCGCTCGGCGCCGTTCAGATGGGCCTGATCTACGTCAACCCGGAGGGGCCGAATGGCACGCCGAGTGCCATCGCGGCAGGCAAGGATATTCGGGAGACGTTCCGTCGCATGGCGATGAACGACGAGGAGACGGTTGCGCTCATCGCCGGTGGACATACGTTCGGCAAGGCCCATGGTGCTGCCAGTCCGGACGGGCATGTCGGTCCAGAACCTGAAGGCGCCAGCCTCGCGGAGCAAGGCCTCGGCTGGAAGAACAGCTATGGCAGCGGCAACGCCGGTGACACGATCAGCAGCGGGTTGGAGGGCGCCTGGACCACGGACCCGGCGAAGTGGGACAACAACTACTTCGAGAACCTGTTCGGCTACGAGTGGGATCTGCAGAAGAGCCCCGCCGGAGGTTGGCAGTGGGTGCCGACCGATCCTGCCGCAGCAGGGACGGTGCCGGATGCCCACGACCCGTCGACAAGGCACGCCCCGATCATGTTCACCACGGACCTCGCGCTGAGGATGGACCCGATCTACGCACCGATCTCCAAGCGATTCCACGAGAACCCGGACGAGTTCGCCGACGCCTTCGCCAATGCGTGGTACAAGCTGACGCATCGCGACATGGGGCCCCGCACGCGGTGCCTGGGCCCGTTGGTTCCCGCCGAGCCCCAGTTGTGGCAAGACCCCGTCCCGGATGTCGCTCATGAGTTGATTGGGGAGCAAGCCATCGCAGCCCTCAAGGGCAAGATCCTCGAGTCAGGGCTGTCCATTTCCCAACTGGTCTCGACCGCCTGGGCGTCGGCGGCAACCTTCCGCGGCACCGACAAGCGCGGTGGGGCGAACGGGGCACGCATTCGCCTCGCGCCGCAGAAGGATTGGGTCGTCAACAACCCGGCCGAACTGGGGACGGTGCTGCAGACCTTGGAGGAGGTCCGAACGGCATTCAACAGCGGGCAGGCCAACGGCACGCTGGTCTCGCTCGCTGACGTGATCGTGCTCGGCGGGTGCGCAGCCGTCGAGGCGGCGGCGAAGCACGCCGGGCACGACGTGCAGGTGCCCTTCACGCCGGGACGTACGGATGCGACGCCGGAGTACACCGACGTGGAGTCATTTGCCGTGCTTGAACCGACCGCAGACGGGTTTCGCAACTACCTCGGAGTTGGACACCGACGATCGGCAGAGGAATTATTGGTGGATCGGGCGCACATGCTGACGCTGACCGCGCCTGAGATGACGGTGCTCGTCGGCGGCCTGCGCGTCCTGAATGCAAACGTCGGGCAGTCCGCACTCGGTGTCTTCACCACGCGGCCCGAGATGTTGACCAATGACTTCTTTGTGAACCTGCTCGACATGAACACGCAATGGCAGGCGTCCTCCACATCCGAGCACCTGTTCGAGGGACGCGATCGCGGGACGGCCGAGCTCACGTGGACCGGCACCGCCGTCGACCTCGTCTTCGGTTCGAACTCCCAGCTCCGAGTCATCGCGGAAGTCTATGCATGTGACGACTCGCAGCAGGCGTTTGTCCGTGACTTTGTGGCTGCGTGGGACAAGGTGATGAATCTCGATCGCTTCGACCTTGCTTAGCGAGGTGCTCGAGTGAGAAAGTGTCTGACCTCCCGCCTGTCCCAGCGCCATTCTATGCAGCCGCTGGAGCCGATAGCCAGACGGACGTAGAATGGCCTCGTCCAAGACGGATCACGGCCCTGACCGCTGGCACTCGCCTCGGGCACTGCGACGTGACCGCCCTCATTGGCGAGGGCGGCGTCGGCCAGGCCTGGCCGCATATGCGAGCGTGGGCCAGCACGTGATCATCGTGGCGACCCAGGACCTCGTTATCGAAACGTGGTGAAATCCCGGAGGTAAAACATGACCCGCGTGAAGGTAAAGGGTTTTGGCCTCGTGTCAGTTGGCGTCCTCATCGGGGTGGCAGCGCTGGGGTCCAGCCTCGTGACCGGTCTTGTCGTCTGGACCGTCGCGACGTACGACGCCCCGCCCATTCTGGTGTCTGAGGCGTCCGCGCCGGTGCCGGACAGTGACCTGGCGTCGGCGGCCACCGCGCCGCGCGTCGCGGATGTCGACAGTGACCCGAGCCGGAGCCGCGACGAGCAGATCGCCGTCATCCGCCGTCAGCTCGCGTTGCTGGGGGCCACACCTGCCGCGACGTTCGCGCCCGCAACGCCGGACCGAGCTGCGGCAGCGCCGCGGCGGGTGGCCGATGCTGCGCCCGGCGCGACGCCGTCGGCCATCCCCCTCGCCGAGCCCGCTGCGCGCCCGGCCGGCTTCGCCGACGCCGCGCCGAGCATCGCTGTGTTGCCGTTCGTCAACCTGTCGCGCAACCCCGCGGACGACTGGATCAGCACCGACATGACGGCTGCGCTCCGGACCGCGCTTGAACAGACAGGCGCCATCGAGGTTGTGGCGCTCACGGCCGCCGACGAATCAACCGCGCTCGAGACCGCGGGTGGGCGCGGCGCCCAATGGCTTGTCGGTGGCGGGTATCAGCGGGTCGGCGACCGGCTTCGCATCACCGCGCGGGTGCTCATGGTGGCCGGCGGCGACCTCATTCGCTCGGTGAAGGTGGACGGCACCGTCGAGGAGCTCGACACGCTGGCCACCGAGATGGTCGCCACTGTGCGGGCGGAGGTCGACGGCCGCCGGAATGCTCCGCGGACCACTGCCGCTCGGGACCCGCTCCGCCGCCCGGACGCTGGTGCGGGGGGCCTCGCATCACCCACTGCCGACGAACCTGCGGCGGTCGTCGTTGACGCCGCGCCGGGCGGAACGGTCACGACGACGCTGGTGGTGCTGCCGTTCGAGGACCTCAGCCCGAGCGAAGAGGGCGTCCCGAGCGTTGCTCTCGGGGCGGCTATCACCGATGCGGTCGCTGCCCGCCTGGCCGAGCTGGCGGAGGTCACGGTGGTGTCGTTCCGCGATGGCGCCTCCTGGATCGTCGACGGCGTCGTCCAACGGATCGGCGGCGTGGTCCGGGTCACCGCCAGGCTGGTCGATGTCGAGAGCGGATCGGTGCTGAAGGCGGTGAAGGTCGATGGGACGATCGACGCGATCGCCGAGCTGCACGCGCGCGTGGCGTCGGCGCTGAGTGAGCGCGTGCGCGAGGCGTTCTCGGCCCGGGACGCTGCGGACGGTCGGGGCGCCACTGCCGATGTGGGCGCCGTCGCGAGGCGGTCATGAAGGGCGCGATCGGCGAAGGCGGCGAGGTGTATCAGGCTCGCGACCGCGTTGACCACCTCAGAGTGCACGATGCCGCTTGACGCCGGTACGCCGCTCGGCCGGTACGAAATCGTCGCCCCCCTCTGGGCAGGCGGCATGGGCGAGGTCTACAAAGCCAGAGACAACCCGTTTCGACCGCACCGTCGCCATCAAGGTTCTCCCTGAGCACATCGCCTCGGACCCCGATCTGAAGCATGTCGAAAGGTCCGGAGGACCGCTGGCAAACCACCAGGGATCTCAGGCGGTGCATCCAGGAATGGCGTTGGCCCTCCTCGTGGCTGCCTGGACCAGCGGTGCCATGCGGGGTTTCACCACGGGCTGCTAGGAACCCTCGATCGAGGGCAGGTCCCGCCCCCAGTTTGAAGGTCTGCTCCGAAGCTTTCCATTTTCCCAGCCCGAGCGCGAAGCCGAACGTATGGCTAACCTCGAGCGCCGTCTGGTTGAGGAACTTCTCGATCCGGACGTCCACCCCGTTCGCCCTCGCGGCGTCCAGTAGCTTAGCGCTGGTTCGCCGACTGGTGCTTCGCGGATGAGGTCGCAGCATTTCAGTGGGGAGCCCCGGCGGCCGATGGCCTTGTAAGACGTGGCCTATCGTCCGATACGGTGCGAAGGGAGCCAAGAGAGAAGTGCCGGTGAGAGGCGGCGTAGGTCCAAGACTCGACGCGGACCCGCAATAGCCAAGCTCAGTGACGCTGACTCCAGAGGACAAATTATGACTCGAACGAAAACGAGTCGAGAATTCTCTTGAAAACGAAAGCGGTCGGATCCACAGTGGCGCCATTGCGCGACGGTGACCGATCACACTGGTGTGACGCCCTACGAGTGTCGCGGAGCGTCGAGTTTCTCCGCCGTGGGGCCCTTGGCGTGTGTCCGTCATGCTACTGTCGCTGACCTCGGCGCTACGACTACTACAGTCGAGGTGGCTTGGCTTGGTGAACCGGAGTTTCTTGTCTTTAGCAGTCCTCCGAATGGGAGGCCGCGTCCTATTCTTGCGGAAGTTGAGGAATATGACCTATTGACTCGCCTCAGAGGGACGCCGGCGCACCGATTCCGAAAACGAACGAAGTCAAGGCAGTACCTATACCGTGGACGGGCCGTGTCGGTGTACACGTCATCGTGACACGTCACTCACACAAGGTCGTCGGTTCGGCACTCTCGAGCCGTGACCCCTCAAATTGAGAAGGAGCAACGACGATGGGCACTCTGCGAATCCGCCTCCGCGACGCAGCCAAATGTCCACTCGACGACCGCGTCGACGTACAGGTGCGACACCGCCAGACCGGCCAGTTCACGCGAGAATGGCGAGACAAGAGCGGCAAGAGCGTTTTCAAAGCAGAGGGACTGACCGACGGTCAGGTGTATATTGTGCGTGCCTTCCCGCATCGCCATCGCCCGGTGGGCCAGTTCGTTCAAGTGCGTGGCGACACCAAGGCGTTCCTCGATTGCCCGATTCACCCGGACCGTGTCCAGAGTGTGGACTTTCGAGACTACGCGCCGCTCGGCCCGGAATTCGACCGGGTCATGGCGAACAGCACGGCCGAGCGCCATCTCGGGCTGCAAGGCGAGGCCCTCTACAAGGCATTGACAGACCTGCCCAAGGCCGGCCTCCTCAACCTATTCACCAAGATGAGCGAGACGCCGATCCTGGGGCGACCGGCGTGGAGCTACGTCAACAGCCTCTATCGCATCCGTGGCGACCGGGTCTTCGCCGATGTCGCGAAGGAGTTTCGCGACGAAGTGAAGACCGAGGTCGCGGGCGGCGAGTTCAAGAACGTGTCGGGATCACAGCACAAAGCGGAGGAGGGCTACACCGACGCCGGGTCATTTAAGAGCGACGACAATTACGGCAACCTGCAGCTCACGTTCTTCAGCAGTGAGGCGGGGCCGCTGACCTTCAAGCTGGACGCCGACATCGACGACGCGGCCGGCATCGGACACGTGTTCCAGGTGTTACGCAACTGGATCACGGACGGCGAGACGCATCCCTATGACATTCATCAGATTCTGACGTATCACCAGGGGACGGTGCTGCCCTACGAGTTGATCGTGTAGTGTGTTGCGCCCACCCAATCGGCTTGCACGGATCTGGCCTAGCAGCCCGTGGTGGAAGTCCCGCTGCATTCGAGCGGCGCTGCAATCCGCC
>CALBET010000672.1 GCA_937888665.1 uncultured Acidobacteriota bacterium | reverse complement strand
AGCTATCGGTATCGCACGAGCGTTGGAGAGAGTGAATGAACGAGGACCGTGTGATTGCGAGCGTCGTGGGCCAGGAGATTCTCGACAGCCGGGGGAACCCGACCGTCGAGGTCGAGGTGGCCTTGAGTGGGGGAGCAACCGGGCGGGCGGCGGTGCCGTCGGGTGCGTCGACGGGCGAGCTCGAAGCGGTCGAGCTGCGGGACGGTGACAAGAGGCGCTATGGCGGGAAGGGCGTGACCCTGGCCGTCGGGCATGTGAACACGGAGATTCGCGACGCGCTGGTCGGGCTGGACGCAACGAGCCAAGGCACGATCGACGGGACGTTGCGGGACCTTGACGGTACCAAGAACAAGGGACGGCTCGGCGCGAACGCCATCCTGGGTGCGTCACTCGCGGTCGCGAAGGCTGCCGCGGCGGCGGCCCACCTCCCGTTGTACGAGTATCTTGGCGGCGATGAGGCGTGCGACCTGCCCGTCCCGATGATGAACGTGCTGAACGGCGGCGCCCATGCCGACAACAACGTCGACATCCAGGAATTCATGGTCATCCCGGTCGGGGCGCCCAGTTTTTCAGAGGCGTTGCGGGTGGGCACCGAGATCTTTCACTGCCTGCGTACCGTGTTGCAGGAGCAGCACCATCAGACCGCGGTCGGTGATGAGGGCGGCTTTGCCCCCAATCTCGAGTCGAACGAGGCGGCACTCGACATGCTGCTGGTGGCGATCGAGCGGGCCGGGTATCGTCCCGGCGACGACGTCTATCTCGGGCTGGACGTCGCCGCGAGCGAGCTGTATGACAAGCAGACCGCGCGGTACCGACTGTCCGCTGACGGTGATGCGGAGCGCACCTCCTCAGACATGGTCGACTGGTGCCGCCGGTTGGTGGATCGATACCCGATTCTGTCGATCGAGGACGGACTCGACGAGAGCGACTGGACCGGGTGGTCCGAACTCACGACCGCACTGGGGACACGGGTGCAACTTGTCGGTGACGATCTGTTTGTCACCAACACGGAGATCTTCGAGCGCGGTATTCGCGAATCAGTCGCCAACGGGATTCTCGTCAAGCTGAACCAGATTGGCACCCTGACCGAGACGCTGGCCGCGATCGAGATGGCACAGCAGGCCAGGTACACCGCGATTATTTCGCACCGCTCGGGCGAAACCGAGGACACCACGATTGCCGACGTGGCGGTAGCGACCAACGCGGGACAGATCAAGACCGGGTCGCTCTGCCGCACGGATCGGACCGCGAAGTACAACCAGCTCTTGCGCATCGAACGGCGGCTCGGAGCCCGAGCCAGGTATCCGGGTGCCGCGGCGTTCTACAACCTGCCCGGGCTACCCGAACGAGACGCATCGTAACCGCTACAGGGTCGCGCGCATCGTCGGGGGCATGTCTGTTCGGGACGGTGCTGCTTGCGCCCGGGGCTCGCCGCATTTGGGTCAGTGGCGCAGGCCTTCAGGCTGCGAGGCAAGGCTAAAGCCTTGCCCCACAGGAGTAGCCGAGTCGTACTTATGAGAGGCAGAACTCACACACTCGTCGGGTGGACGCTCGCCTGGCTACTGGCCTGCCTCGGGTGGCCCATGCCGACCGTGGCGCAGCCAACCGCCGAGATCGCGGTCGAACAGGAGAACGAAGCCCCCGCGACACGGGAGGAACTCCTGCGTCGACGGCGTCAAAGGAAGGCCGAAGCACTGGAGCCCTACGTGGTCACCCCGGCCGAGGCCCGCGTGCAGGTCTTTGAACGGATGAACTTTCCGGCCAACATCTTTCAGCGCGGATGGCGTCAGTTCGTTCCGGCGATCGGAGGGATGCCGTCCGGCTCCGGTCTCGTCGGCGGCCTCGGGTATCACAATGGTCTCGACAATGAGGCGTTCGAGTTCGACGCGTCGGCGCGAATCTCAACCCGGCTCTTTACCTCGTACGACGCCGCGGTGCGGTTTCCGGCGGCACGTCGCGACACGCCGGTACGCGGTCGGGTGACTTTCCGGAACAGCGACTACCGCGAGCTCCGTTTCTTTGGGCTTGGGGGCGACACCCACTCGCGAGATCGGTCGACCTATCAGCTCCGCGAGCGGGCGGTCGACGGTGGGGTGGGTGCCGATGTCGGCCGGTTCGTGAATGTCGACGTGCACGGAGGCTGGCTCCGAGCCGAGGCTGACGAGGGCTTTTTCGGTCCGTCCCTCGAGGAGCTGTTCGATCCGGCCGGTGTCCCCGGCTTCGAGACGACAACCGACTATCTGCACTATGGCGCCACGGTCGAACTCGACCTCCGGGATACGACCGTCCCCGAGGCTGGCGTGGTGCTGCGAGGCGAGGTCGCACAATACGACGACCGAGATCTGAACCGGTTCGACTTCAACCGTGTCGCCGCTGAGGTCCAGGTGCATGTGCCCCTGGGTGTTCGCAGTCGTCTGCTGGCACTCCGGGCCCGCACGTCCCGTTCGATCGCGGATTCCGGCGGTGAGGTGCCGTTCTATCTCATGGAGACCCTGGGGGGCGGTAGCACGATCCGGGGGTTCCGCGAATTCCGGTTCCGCGACGCCCGCACGCTGCTCCTCAGCGCCGAGTATCGCTGGGAACTGTGGACCTATCTCGATTTCGCCCTGTTTGCTGATGCCGGCAAAGTGTTTTCCGAGTCGTCCGAGTTCGACCTGCATGACCTGGAGACCGCCGTAGGGTTCGGGCTTCGCGGCCATGGTCCTGGCGGAACCGTCATACGGTTCGACCTGGCCCGCAGCCGCGAGTCGATCAAGGTACACATCGGAGGGGGGCCGTCGTTTTGACCAGTAGCCTGAACACACTCACGCACCCGCGCCTCCTGCACGCGGGTCACGGTAGCAAGGGCCTTCAGGCCCGTCGGGCAAGCCGCGTGTCCAACGCCAGACGCACGTTGCCGGAGCTGCTCGCGGTACTGGCGGCGCTCACCCTCACGCAGGCGGCTGTGTCGGCGCAGGAGCCGAAGTTCTATCCGGACGATCCGGTGCTGGCCGACACCGCGCTGCTCAACGTGTCAGATGAGCCGAGGGAACTCGAACTCAGCGATCTGTTCGACCGCTTTGGGCACATCTTCGGCGATGTCGGCGAGGGCGGTGGCGAGGCCCAGAACGTCAACACGCTCGACGAGGTCCCGGACGGCAACTGGTTCGTCAATCGCCACGGCGTCAAGCGCCTGAGTATCGAGGAGCTGAGGGTCGGGCCGAATACGACCGACGGACCGAATCCGAATGCGCCGTGGCGGGTGTTCCGGAGCAAGAGCCAGGGGCTGACGCCCGGGTTCCAGATCATCGATGACGTCGGCGACCGGTACATCATCAAGTTCGACCCGGTCGAGGTGCCAGAGCTCGCGTCTGGCGCCGAGGTGATCGCCACCAAGCTCTTCCACGCCCTCGGCTATCACACGCCCCAGAACCATATCGTGCGGGTGCGCCCGGAGAACTTCGTCATCGAGTCGGGCACCACGCTGGAGGACCAGTTCGGCGACGAACGCGCGTTGACCCCTGAGCGTCTGGCGCGGGTCCTCCGGGGCGTTCCGCGGCTGCCTGACGGCAGACTCCGGGTCACCGCCAGCAAGCATCTCGACGGGCAGCCGTTGGGGCCCTTCCGCTACTTCGACACCCGCTCTGACGACCCGAACGACGTGATTCCGCACGAGCACCGGCGGGAGCTGCGCGGACTCCGGCTGTTCGCGGCCTGGACGAACCACGACGACACGCGTGCGCAGAACACCCAGGACAGCTGGGTCGAGGACGGTGGGGTTCGGTATGTCCGGCACCACCTGCTCGATTTCGGGTCCACCTTCGGCAGCGGCAGCGTCGAGATCCAGCTGGCCAATCTGAGCTTCCAGTACTTTCTCGACATGGGCGAGATCAAGCGCAACTTCTACGGGTTGGGGCTTCGGGCCCCGAAATATCGATCCGTGGAGTGGCCCGAGTTCCCGAAGTATCAGTCGGTGGGGCGGTGGGAGTCCGTGGCGTTCGAGCCGGAGGAGTGGAAGAACGACTACCCGAACCCCGCCTTCGTGCGGATGACGGACCGGGACGCGTTCTGGGCCGCCAAGATCCTGATGCGGTTCACCGAAGAAGAGCTGCTGGCGGTCGTGCGAACCGGCGAGTACAGCGACAAGGATGCCGAGCGGTACTTTTACCAGGTGCTGGTCGAGCGGCAACAGAAGAGTGGCCGGTACGCGATGACCCGAGTCAATCCACTCGACGAGTTCGCGCTGACGGGGTCCGCGGTGGAATTCGTGAACTTGGCGGAGCGCTACGGTTTTGTCGCTACCGGCACCCGCTACCAGACGTCCTGGTCGCTCTACCTCAACGAGACCGGTGCCGTCCTGGGACTCACCGAGCCGACGACCGGCGGCGACACGGTGCTGCCACTACCCTCCACTCCTCGGCTGACCGGGGATACCTACCTGATGGCCGAGATCCGGTCCATGCATCCGAACTTTCCCGCGTGGAACCGGCCAGTGAGAGTGTATGTGCGCCCTGATGGCGGCAGCTTCGACCTAGTGGGTATCGATCGATAAGGCCCTGGAACCCTGATTCGGCGCATAAGTCGGTAGCGCGGCGGCCGGCGCTTGAGGAAACGTCGGTGCTGCACGCCGTTTCCGACCCGTAGTCACGCGCCCCGGGCGCATGACGAGCTGAAGAGGCGTGACAAGGGAGCAAATTGGGTATTTGTGAGCGCGGAACAGGCGAGATCGCCCCAGAATTGAGTAGTTCTGGGACGCCATTCCAGGGGGCGAAAGTTGGAGGTTTTTGGGACACAAGCCGCGCTCTGAGCTCTTAGCGACCGCCGTCCAAGGGATTTCCTTGGGATGTAATCGACATCCTCGAAGAGGAGCGTCGGCTCTCCCATGTCCAAGGTGGCGCCAGGATCGATGCCTACGCTGATCAGGCCGGAGGTGACCGTCGTGTCGCCGATGGCCACGTCGTCGCCCTCTCGAGCCAAGCCGGCAACCGCGTGTACGGCCACGCCAGCCCCAAGACGATGAGGAGCATCCCGTTCAACACGCCACCAACGTGCGCTGAAAGGCCCATTCGCGGATTGGTGACCACCAGCGTTGCAAATCCCGAGAGGAGACGGGCCGAGGGTGGAGCCTGTCGAGAGGGACATGGGAGGGGGCGACAATAGCCCCGCCGCCACGACACCCAGATCACCACGCGGGTCGGCCCGACATCCGACAGCGGTTGCCGATGACGTCGCTACCGACGCAGTTGTCGCCCCAGACGCTCGAGGTTCCGCGCGCCGGCCAGAATCCCGTACAGCCCGATGTTGCCCTCATGGCAGGCGTACTCGAAGATCGGACCGTCGGTGCGCCGAAACGGCATCATGACCGTATAGGGTGCCGTGTACACCGTCGGGTCCGTGACGGTGTACTCGTAGGCGACGGTGTCGGGATCAAGCCTGGTCAGACGTTCGACCAAGTGCATGTTCGGGCCGGTCCCCCCGTTTTCCGCGCTACGAAACTGGGTCGTCTCGATGACCAGCGTCTCCCCCTCCCAGTGCCCGCGTGACACCCCCGCGAGCTGCGGAAACGCGGGTTTCGCGGTGTTCTCGATCGGGATGACCCGGGCCTGACGCACCATCTCGTTGAGAATCGCCACATACCCAGGCGTCTGGAAGATCATCACCAGAACTCGTTGTACGACAGCACGCCGCCTTCCTCACGCCACCGCCGCCGCGACAAACGCCGCGAGAACAATCCTTGTCATCTGCATTCTCCTTGCGCCAAAGGTCCGCCCATCGGGCGGCTCGGCTTTGCGGCCTATCGCGGGACCGGGAAGTAGGCGATCATCTCGCCACTGTTCGTTCCCAGCCAGATCTCCTCGCCAATCTGAATGGCCGTGGTGGCCAGCGTAAAGCCCTCAATGCGGGGGTGCCGAAAGATCCGCTCGACGCTCAGGGTCT
>CALBET010000671.1 GCA_937888665.1 uncultured Acidobacteriota bacterium | reverse complement strand
ATCTGCGCTGGATGAATCGAGGGCTCCTCCGGCCCACGGGATCTCCCGGCCACGTACGGTCCAGGGCGAGTGGGCTCGCAGGTAGTTACGAACAAAATTCTCGAACAAGCGCGCCATCAAATAGTGACCGCGAGCGACCGCCTGTAGGCGATGGATGGCTGCACTCCCGGTTCCGACATCGCCTGGATACCACCCCTGAACGAGTAGCTCGCATAAGTCGATGACAGGACGATAATTCTGGTTGTTGCGATGCAAGGCGGGTCGCCGGAAGCGGGCAGGTTCGAGCTCACATGACCCGACACCTTCAAGGAGCCGAAGCAGGGGGCCCGCGCGTTGACGAACAGCCAGCGCAAGATCCGAATCAGCCGCGGAGCGCCGCAACACGGCTGCGACCAAACGATTGACGGGGACGTCTTCAGTCAGCTCCTCAAAACAGCAGTGGACCTGCAGGCGTCTGTGCAAAAGTCGCGCGATGGTCGGCTCCACCATGATGCGTCCACGAGGCGCCCGAAGCACTTCTTCGCGCCCGACGTAGCCGCGATGAAGACCGCGGCCGATAATCCTTTCGAGTTCGCGCACAAGCAGAAGCACCACAACGTTGTAGGTGTGGGCAACATCTATGGCCAACTCGTGGTCGGTTTCGTCAGCCCAATGAGGCACGTCGAATGCATAGGAGGCGATATGAAACAGATTTTTGACTGGGACGGTCATGCGTCTTCTTCGACTCGCAGCTGCCGGATGGCTTCTACGGCCTTCTTGGGTTGGTCGTACCAATACTCGTGTAGCAACGGGCCGATCTCGTAGCGGACGATGCGCTCGTACCAGGCCAACACATCTCCGCCCTGGACCGGTCGGCAGAAGGGGCTGTGGCCAACGACAAGATCAGGACCCAAACCTCGATCTCCAGCGATCTGCTCGTTCAGTGCCAGCATGCGGTCATTCAACTCCTTGCGCCAACCAGCGGGCAAGCCAACGGTTGTGTTCAAGTAGTCGTCGAAAGCAGGAGTACCGAACGCGGGCTCCAACCGCACGAACAAGAAGCGACGACGCAGTGCTCGATCGAGCATGGCAAGCGAGCGGTCAGCAGTGTTCATGGTGCCGATGATGTAGACATTCTCAGGCACGTAAAAGGGTGGCTCGCCGGCTTCTGAATAGGCGAGTTCTGCGGCCCAGTCCGGAGATCGCTTGTCGGCTTCCAGCAGCATCAACAGCTCGCCAAAGATGCGCGCGAGGTTGCCACGGTTGATCTCGTCGATAATCAAGACGAACTGGTCCTCAGGCCTCTTGATCGCCTCCTCACAGAATCGGAGGAAGATGCCGTTGGTACGCACAAATCCGGTTCCCGAGGCACGGTACCCTTGCACGAAGTCCTCGTAGCCCAGGGATGGATGGAACTGCACGATGCGCACACGGCTATCATCCCGCGCACCGAGCAACATCCAAGCCAGCCGACGCGCGACAAAGGTCTTTCCGATGCCTGGTGGCCCGTGTATGACGAGATTCTTGCGCTCGGCCAACAGTTCCAGCCATTCCGCGAGTTGGTCCTCGCCAACGAACAGGTCCCGGGCGGCGTGCTCCATGGTGAACTCGCTGCCACCCGGTACCACATCGTCCAAGCCTGTAGCGCCCTCGTCGATGCCGATACCGACTCGAATCTCGGCCAGGAATTCTGGGGTTTTGCTGATCTCGAGCAGCGTCTTGGTGACCATCGGTTTGTCGCGAACTTTCCAGTTGCCCGCCGACAACCACTTAACACTACGAACATTATTGTATTCACCGCGGCCTGGTTCATGGCGAAAGCCCGAGGTCACAACGCCAAACCCGATGATTCGTGAGCGACCACGTCGGACGAAGATGACGTCGTTCGGCTGCATCACGTTTACGAACTCGTGGGCACACAGGGCGTCTTGGAACGGGTTGCTTCCCGGCCCCTGGACGGATTGAAGCGCGGAGAAGGCGGCGTCGCGGTCCTTGTACTCGCCAAGGTCTCCGATGGAAGCCATGCCAACGGCCGCGATCCCGTCCTTCTGCCACGCGTCCCAGTAGATCGAGCCAGGCCCCGCGGCGATCAGCCAGACATGACCGGGTTCGATGGCGGGCCACGCGACCGTGTCCACTGCGAGCTCGACGATTCGAGTGCCACCGTCCTCACCATGCTCAGTGAGCGCGACCCGCTGCTTGTAGAGCCATGAAAAAAACTGGTCGACCTCCAGGCGGACAGGCGCATCCGTGCGACGACCTACGATCTGCTCGTACAGCACGATGATGGGTTCGACGGCGGCATTGTAACGGAGATACTTGTCGGCAAATTTGTCGCCTCGTTCGTGCTGCAACTCAATCCCAAGATATTCGGCAGCCCACTCGTCGCGTGCGTTGTACAGCATGAACTCATTGGCCAGGACCTGCCCAACAATCTCACTGAGCGCGCTCGCGCCGAAGTACTTCAGTTTGGTTGTTGGGTGAGTGAACCGGCGGACACGCGCCTCTGCTGAATCGCTGCCGTGAGCGAGGTCGTAGAAGGCTTCGCGGTATGTCTCCATGGGATGATTCGGCTTTCCGAGGGCGTTAGCGCGTGCGATGGCTAGGCTCGCGAAAGCGTGAATGTTCTCGCCCAAACGCTGGAAATACGGCCAATCCGCATCCCGGAGCTTGTCTTTGTCGACAAAGTCGTCGAAGAACTTGTGGTACTCCATCACAAAGCTACGGCTCTTGAACCAGTTGTCGGCGACTTCGGAGAAGCGCTTTAGATGAGAAGTGATGCGATCGGTCATGGTTTTGTCCCCATAAATGTTTGAAGGGCCGCCGCGGCGGTTGGGCGGAGCGTGAGCTCGCCACAGATGGTTGTAGCTTCCGAGAGCTCATGTGCGAACCGGGTCGTCGCGGGCACGGTGTCTCCGGGCAACAATTTGTGTCGGGCGACGGGGTCGAACTCGGTAGCCGAATGGCTGAGACGATACGACCAACAAGAGCAGTTGTCGTTGGTCGACCTTGACCTGACGAGGCTCCTATCAAGCCCGAGACGAAGTACGCCTGTTTCGAGAGTCAGAGCGCTCACCTGCCACCGCGTGCCGCTCGGTTGGTCCACCAAACGCCTCCAATAGGTCCTGAACGCGGGCAAACCCTGGTAGTGCGCGAACAGATTCCGGCAGGTCCGCC
>CALBET010000670.1 GCA_937888665.1 uncultured Acidobacteriota bacterium | reverse complement strand
CGGGGACTTGGTCCTTGAGGATCGACGGTCCTGCCACATCGACGACACTTCCCCGGGGAGACATCGACACCGGCGACACCTGCAGAGAGAATGTGTGTTCCAACACTGGCTCCCAGTAGGGTCTCCATTCGCCGTCCCGATGACCTGGCCAACCCAAGGCATTCAGAATCTGCTCACGCGTGAGCAGCGTACCGACCTTGGGCGCGTCGATCATGGTGTAGTCGTGGTTCCGACCGTCGTACCAGGGGTCTGAGCAGCCAGGGTAGTCGGGCCATCGTGAGGGGCCCGACCGGCCTCTATCTTGGTACGGAGAGCGAACCCTCGCCTCGGCGAGTTCAAGTCGGCGCCCGAAGCCAATGAGACACGGGGTCGCACCGCCCAAGGTGTGCTCGGCGTTCGTCGACACAGCAACGCGTGGGAACCAGGACCCGAGTGGAGGGTTGCTTGGGTGGGTACGATGCCGAGGCGAGTCATCGAACGCCGCGTCGAAAGGCCAGACGAGCACTACACACCCCTTGCGCCGGGCCAGGTACTTGAACAGGGGCGTTTTTGGAGGGCGTACGGGCGCCAAAGCCTTGACCGACCCGACCGTGATTTTCCCGTCCTGCCCGCGCATCGGTATCTCCAAGTCATCGACCAGGAGAGCCCCCTCACAATCTTCTTCGAATTGAGCCTCTTGCCGCCGCAGCGCTTCGATCACTTCGGCCAGATCGTCGTCGTCCGCAGGATCCGCGCATATTACCGGCACCCGTACCGTCGCGCCCGCAAGCGTTTTGGCTTCCAACCAGCAATCGCCGCCAGATCGACCTTGTGACTCCACGGCAGCCGCGAATCTTCGGACGATCCTCAGGCCCTTCTCGAGCAAACGGTCGTATCCGGCCCGTCGCTGGTGCAGCGACTGCGTCACCAAGTAGGCCTCGTGCAGCGGCAGGAAAATCCGTGAGTCGGTGGCGGACCGCTTGACTTCACCGTGAAACTTTCCCTGATCTACAAGCGCGGCAAACTTGGCCAGATCGCGCAGCCAACCAGGGAGACACCCGTCAAGTATCCAACTCCGAATCGCCGCCAGCGCGACGACGCCATCGAAATCCGGGGAGACGTGCGTGACGATGTGAACGGGTAGCCTGCGCCCCTTGAGGTCTACGCCTCGGCCGGTTTCAGCCCAAAGGGGCCCGAGGACATGGCCGGCCGACAACTCGGGGCGACTCGCAGCCAAGACGGCTGCGCAGGTCGCGCTCTCTCCCACGGTATGATGGTCGATGATTCCTGGTTCCGTCCGTCCACCTACGTCGATCGCGATCATTCCTGGGGAGGCACTCAGCCTGGTACCTGGGTGCACAAAGCCGTAGCTCCAGTCTACCTCGACGCCGAGCGCACGGGTTCCACGAAAGTGGGCTGTCGGATTCGTTGCAGGCCCGGGTGTTTCGCTCATCGACTCCTCGTTCAGTTTTTCCGCACCGGCGACCCAACGCAGGACGACCACCTGCATCGTCCGCTAGATTCAGAACACAACGGCGCCCAGCCGTTCCGGGCAGGCATACTGCGATGACCTGGCGCAGGTTGACATTCAGACCGAGACTCAGTCTGTTGATATCTACAAGATTCACCAAAAGGCAATCCATGACGGAAACAGGAAACTGCAAGAACTGTGGAAAGAGAACAGCCCTCAACTACAAGTGCAAGGCATGTGGCGACAAGTTCTGCACAGCGTGTCGTACCAAGGCCGGGACGACCGGAAAGTGTCCGACGTGCGGGAAGGCCGCCTCCATCAAGTCCAACTGAGCTCCCGCAGCACGGGATCTCAGATTAGAGAGTCGACGTTCCCCGAGGAAGAGCGCCCAGGGCCGGCAACCTGCCGACAGCCCGGCCAGGTACCGGAGCTCCCAGTGTGCAGATTCGGTCTCGGACGATGAGAGTTGGCGAAACCCTCCAGCAGTTTCTGAAACAAGAGGGGCTTGACGTCGAGGCGCTGACTCCCGAGCGCCTGGTAACCCCGCTGGCATTGCCATGGCGGGAGCTTTGGCGGGAGCAGCACCCCCGAGTACGTCTCCACTGGCTGGTCGACACCCTGGAGATGGCCGTCCGTTGGCGCACGGCTGTGGCCTTGGCGGAGTTGCGCCACGCCAACCAAGGTGCCATCCCACTCGTCCTGCAGCATCAGCTCCGAGATCACGTTGAACGCCCGACACTGGGCCGCTGGATCCATATGCTCCGCGTGCTCGGAACAGCTCCCCAACAAACCACCGTGCTGGTGGATCAACTCCCCGCGCTCTCTCGCGAAGTGGATGACGCATGCCCGAAGGACGCAGGACTGGAGGGTTCGTTACTGGCCCTGCGCAACCACGTCGCGCACGCAGCGGGCCTTCGAACTTCCCAGGCCGCCGAGCTCCTGGACCAACACCTTGGGAGGCTTGCCAGGCTACTGCTCGCCACGGCGCGAGCTACCAAATCTGCACAGTTGCTAGGTCGAGTAAACCGAACGACGGTACTGCTCCTTGGGCCGAACCCGATCGAGCTCACTGATGCTCCAAACCTCGGAGAC
>CALBET010000669.1 GCA_937888665.1 uncultured Acidobacteriota bacterium | reverse complement strand
TGGCGCGGATTTGCCACGATGACCGGCTGCTGGCCCAACCTTACGACTGAACACGTTGGACTGAGGATGCCCGCTCGTCATGCCCAGGTCAAGGCCGGGGGCAGCGTGGAGGCGTACGTCAAGCGTGCTGAGGGTCCAGAGAGGCGAGTCAGGTGGGGTCTTCGACGTAGAAGTGCGGCGGGCGCGTCTCCAGTGCGAAACGCGTCATCGAGGAATGGCACCGGCTGGCCGCGCCTCGGGGACCTCGATTCGTGCCCCCACGTGCTCCAAGACGCGCCGAACGACCGCAGGGTCGTCGATTGAGCGCGATCAGCGTGAGCCGCCCCCCACAACGGGGACAGGCGAGCATCTCGAGGCCCAAGCTGCGGCGCATCAACTCCGCCCAGAGGAGGTGCTGCCGTGGCGACCGCCCGCGGCGGCGGAGTGCGTGTCGGCTTCTTCTCGCCCCGCGACGGCTGTGAGCGGGTGCAGTAGAATGGCGACCACCTGCCAGGAGTCAGACGGCGCGATACGCACGCCCAGTCTGGCTGACGTCCCAGTGCCCTCATGTCTAATGTGACCGTCGCTGAGTTCTCAGGCTGGGGCCGACATCCGGTCGTCACCGGGCGCCAGCGGTGCGCCGAGGACCTCGAGCGGATTACGGACGGCGCCGTGCTGTCTCGAGGACTGGGTCGCTCCTACGGTGACGCCTCGCTGCCGCCTCCTGGTGACCACGTGGTAGCGGTGACCACGCGGGCCGATCGTTTGCTCTCGTTCGATCGCGAGACCGGGGTGGTGCGGGCCGAAGCTGGGCTCTCGCTCGCCGAACTGAACCGGTTGTTCTGGCCACGGGGATGGTGTCCGCCGTCGTCGCCGGGGACGCAGTCGGTCACGCTGGGCGGTATGGTCGCGGCCGATGTCCATGGCAAGAGCCATCACAGCGAGGGCTGTTTCGGCGAGCATGTCCGCGCGCTGCGCATGCGGGTGGCCGACGGCCGGGTCCTGGAGGTGTCCGACGACGTTGAGCCCGAGCTTTTCCGCGCCACGTTGGGGGGGCTGGGGCTCACCGGCCACGTCCTGGAGGTGGAACTGCGGATGCGACCGGCGGCCTCACCCTGGATCCAGGCGGAGTCGGAGCGCTACGGGAACTTCGATGCGCTGGTCGACGCGCTCCAGGCCGCCAGCGAGGACTGGCCCTACACGGTGGCGTGGGCCGATCTGCTGAGTCGGGGGAGAGCCCGCGGTCGGGGCATTCTCGAACGGGGACGGTTCGCCAACCCGGCCGAGGCGCCGGTCTCACCGCCCACGCCCAAGCGGACGCTCGCGGTTCCCATGGTGGTGCCGTTCTTCTCGAGGGCGACATTCAGGCCGCTGAACCTGGCGCGGTACTGGGCGCGGGCGCGTGTCCGCCGCGGCATCGTTCATCCCGAGTCGTTCTTCTATCCACTGGATGTTGTCGGACACTTCAATCGGCTGTACGGGCGCCGGGGGTTCACGCAGTACCAGGTCGTCCTGCCGCCGCGATCCGGGCGATCTGGGTGTGTCAAGGTATTCGACATTCTGGAGCGCATGGGGGCCACCCCCCTGCTGTGTGTGCTGAAGGATTTCCGCACCGAAGGCAAGGGGATGATCTCGTTCCCCATGAAGGGGCTGTCCATGGCGATCGACCTGCCGATTCGCGACCACACCCAGGCGGTGGTGGACGCGCTGAACGACTTTGTCGCCAGCGAGGGTGGGCGGGTCTATCTGGCCAAGGATGCGCTGACCCGGGCGGAACATTTTCGCGCCATGGAACCACGACTCGACGACTGGCTTCGGGTGCGACGAACCTGGGACCCGGACGTTGCGCTCAAGAGTGCGCTCTCGGTCCGGCTATTTGGAGATCCCTCGTGAAGGTGGTCTTCCTTGGCGCAACGCAGGGCATGGGCCGTGCGCTCGCACGGCTCATGGCCGAGCGCGGCGACGAGCTCTTCTTACTGGGTCGGCGCCTCGACGTCCTGGCGGGCCAGGCCGCGGACCTGCGAATCCGGGGGGCGTCCACTGAGGTGGGCGTGGCGGCCTGTGACCTCGAGCAGCCAGACGGGTTTGCGGCGGCGCTCGACGCGGCGGCAGCGACCCTCGGTCGGTTCGATGCGGTGGTTGTGACCGCCGGCCTGTTCGGCACGCAGGAGGCGCTCGAGCAGGACGCGGCGTTCCGCCGACGGGTGCTGACGGTGGACTTTACGAACACGGTCGAATTCTGCGAGCAGGCGCGCGTGAAGCTGCTGGAGATGGGCGGCGGGGTCCTGTGCGTGTTCAGTTCGGTTGCCGGCGACCGCGCTCGGAGACCGGTCGTCCTGTACGGCGCCGCGAAGGCCGGTCTCTCGCACTACCTGGACGGCCTGGACGTGAGATACCGATCTCACGGTCTGCGCACGGTTCTGGTGAAGCCCGGTTTCGTGCGAACTGGGATGACGGAGGGCCTCAAGGAACCGCCGTTTGCGGTCGACCCGCCGGCGGCGGCCGCGGCGGCGCTGCGGGCGATTGATCGTGGCAGTCCTGTCGCCTACGTCCCGTCCATCTGGCGTGTCATCATGCTGGCCGTGAAGTGCTTACCTAGATGGGTGCGCCGCCGAGCCGACTTCTGAGGGCGGCTACGGAGCGATCGGCACGTTCCTCCAGCCGTCGCTCTCGGTGAATTCGCGTGCGGCGAAGCACCAGATGATCAGACGCTTGCCGCGTAAGTAGTCAGGGGCGGCCTGGATCCGACGGAGCAGGGTGACGCGCGCCGGCGTGGCGCCGGAGCCTCGGACCGCCACGACGTCGAGAGCCAGGCCCAGCTCGAACGCCAGCTGATCCGGCAGACCGGCGCCGGTCGCGTGCATGTCATCCCCAACATGAAAGACCAAGTTGTGGCTGTCGCCCAGCAGCACGATCGGGCTGTTGGGATCGGTCTCAACCGGGCTCGGGCGCTGGCCCTGCCTGACGATTCCACGGAGTCGGAGCTCCTCGAGTCCCACCGGCACCCCACCCTCACGCGTCAGATCGCCGGTGATGGAGGTGGAGTACCACGCG
>CALBET010000668.1 GCA_937888665.1 uncultured Acidobacteriota bacterium | reverse complement strand
GGTTGCGGTCGAACCGACCTCGGCGTCGAACTCCACGGTCTCGAACTCACCGAGCCGGTCCCAGGTGCGCACGCGATAGCGACCCGCCACCAGGTAGAGGTCCTCGCCCCTGCACTGGAAGGCCGAACTCCGGACCGCGCGTCCACCGGCCGGGTCCATGCGTTCGAGCCAGCATCGTCGATCCGTCGTGGGGGCCTCCGCCTTGAAGATGTACTGGATCTGGGCCACCGCAAACGGCACGGTCAGGTCGATGGTCTGCCGCTCCTCGTCGCCGATCTCGACGCCTTCGATAAGAAACGGCGTCAGAGGGTGATCAGCGCGAACATCGTAGACCCCGGGACGCACGTCGCCCCCGTTGGCGTAGTGCAGCGTGTACGCCACCGCTCCGTTCTGGAGCAGCTCCTGGTGGAGACGAAGGGGCGTGTCGGCTCCCTCCGGGGTGACGACAAGCTTGACCCGCACGGTCTTCACCGCTTCGAACACAATTTCTCGGTCTTCGCCGGCGGCAATCGTCGCCGTCACCCGCAGGTCGTTGTCCGCATTCAGCTTGGCCCGAACCTCGTAGGTGCCGGGGAGGACGAAGTGCTCCTCGCGGGGGCGGAGGCCGAAGACCTCGGTGTCATCGACGTACGCCCGGGCCAGAGGTCCCGAGATGTCGATGTCGTTTTCGACAAAGCGGGTCGTCACTTGTGGTGGTCTGAGCACCGTGACGAGAATTCGCGTCCTTCCGGTTGACTCGACCTGCACCTCCTGCGTGACCGGTTCGTAGGTGGCGCCATTCAGGGTCGGCACACCGGCCGTCAGCGTGTAGGTGCCGGCTTCGAAGACGTACCGTGCGTTGGAGGCGACATCGACGCGCTCGCCGCTGGCGCTGGTGAGGGCTCCACGGACGGGCACAGAGTTGCCGTTCGCGTCCTGGCCGGCGAGACGGAAGTCGGAGGTGCCGACCGGCGGCGGCGGTCGGGCCTCCGCGGGCTCCAGCGGATCGCTCGACGCCGTCTGGGTGATCGCATCGCCGAGATCCTGAGCCGAATTCGCGTCGAGATACGTGGTGCCTGAGGCGTCGGCAATGCATTGCATGGCCCCACGAGCCATGTCGGTCAGGCCGAGCCCCACGACATGCACCCGAATGTCGATGCCGGAATCGCGCCAGTCCTGGACCAGGTCACATGGGTCTGGGTCGCAGGTTTCGATACCGTCCGAAATGAGCAGCACGTCGGCCGCTCGACCGTCCAGGTCCTCTTTCGCGGCTTGCAGACTGCGGGTGATGGGGGTCTTGCCGCGTGGGGTGACGCCGTCAATGCGGTCGACCATCGTCGACAGGGCGCTCTCCGCGGTGCCGAAGGGCACGGCGAGCTCGCTATCGGAGCAGTCACCGGCCCGTCTGTGTCCGTAGATCCGCAGCGCGACCTCGCGATTCTTGAACAGCGACGCATCGAGGCCGCGAAAGACGTCCTTGGCGACTTCGATCTTGCGCGACGCGTCGGGCAGCTCGCCCCACATCGAGTTGGAGCCGTCGAAAATGATGTAGAGCGGCCGGCTCGAGCCGGCCTCCTGGGCCAGGCCGGGGAGGCTTGCGGAGGCGAGCAGGACGAGCAGTGCCGGCGCGAGTCTGGAATTATGCATGGTGAGCCCATTCTAGACCCACTTTACTCGCGGGTTTGTCTTGACCTCAGCGCCCGGCGCGGGCATCCTCGGCACGACGCATCAGCCGGTTGGAATGCCAGGTCGCAGAGGATGCGCCGCGGCAGGAGGAAATGGCATGAAAGTGGGACTCGTATCGGCCCTCGGGCTCCTGGCGTCGGCCACGGTGCTGGCGCAGGACAGCCCGGTCACGATCCGGGCCGGTCGCCTCCTCGATGGGGCTGGCGGCGTGAGTGAGAACGTGCGGCTGACGATCGAGGGGTCGCGGATCGCCAGAGTGGACAGGTTGCGCGGTGAGGTCACCTACGACCTGTCGGAGCTGACGGTGATGCCGGGGCTGATCGACACCCACGTGCATCTGACGGCGCACTTCGATGCCGACGGGGGCACTCACCACGACGAGAGCGAGACGCCGGAGCAGACCGTGCTCTACGCGGCCGAGAACGCCTATCGCACCCTGCTGGCCGGGTTCACCACGGTCCAGAGTCTGGGTAGCATGGGCGACCGGTACCTGCGTGACGCGATCGCCCGTGGCACCCTGCCCGGTCCCCGGGTGCTGACCTCGCTTGGCGCCGTCACGGCCGGCACCGGCACGCCTGATGAGCTCCGGAGCTATGTGCGTCAGCTCTTGGCCGACGGGGCCGATGTGGTGAAGATTTTCGCGTCGGCCAGCATCCGCGAGGGTGGGGCGCAGGCGATGAGTGACGAGCAGTTGCAGGCCGTCTGCAGTGAGGCCACCCGGCTCGGTCTCAGAACCGTGGCGCACGCGTATGGCACCGAGAGTGTGACGGCGACCATCGAGGCAGGATGCGGCGGCATCGAGCATGGCACCCGTTTCAGCGATGCGGTCATCGACCTGATGGCCGAGCGCGGCACGTACCTCGACCCCCAGATCGGGCTGCTCTGGGCGAACTACGAGGAGCACAAAGACAGCTTTCTCGGAACCGGCAACTACACCGAGGAAGGCTTCGCCCTGATGGCAGAGGCGCGGGTCACCGGATACGAGACGTTTCGGCGCACGCTCCAGCACGGCGGGGTCAAGGTCATCTTCGGGACGGACGCGGTCGCCGGGGCCCACGGGCGCAACGGGGAAGAGCTCATGTATCGCGTGCGCGATGGCAGACAGGCCCCGATGGACGCCATCATCTCCGCCACGTCGCGCGCCGCCGAGTCACTGGGGCTCGCTGGGCAGATCGGCACACTCGCACCCGGCTTCGAGGCGGACCTCGTTGCGGTCGCCGGGAACCCGCTCACCAACATGAGTGCGGTCAAGGATGTCCGATTCGTGATGAAGGGCGGGGTGGTCTACAGGCATGAGACACCGTGACCTGACGCGCCTGTCGCGTTCCCTCCTGGAGGATGACCCGATGAAACGTCGCGATCTCTTGAAATCAGCCGTCGCCGTCGGTGCTGGGGTGATGACCGGTGGGTCCACCGGGTACTTCGAGGTGGCCGCCGCCACCCAAACCGGGGCGGCGGGCGGCGACTTCGAGACGTTCGACCTGGGAGACTTCACCCTCCTGTCCGGCGAGGTCCTGCGGTCGGCCACGCTGGCCTACAAGACGCATGGCGCGCTGAACGCCGCGAAAGACAACGTCATCGTCTATCCAACCTGGTATGCCGGTCGGCACACGAGCAACGAGGCGTCTATCGGTGAGGACCTGGCGCTCGATCCACGCCGCTACTTCATCGTGGTCCCCGACCAGTTCGGCAACGGGCTGTCCTCCTCGCCGAGCAACACCCCGCCGCCCCAGGACCGCATGCGGTTCCCGGTGGTGCACCCCTACGACAATGTCCGCGCGCAGCACCGACTCCTGACGGAGCGCTTCGCTATCGACCGGATCAAGCTTGTCGTCGGCTTCTCCATGAGTGGCCAGCAAGCGTTTCATTGGGGGGCGCTGCACCCGGAGATGGTCGAACGCATCGCGCCGATCTGCGGCAGCGCCACGTCGGGTTCATGCCCGGCCCACAGGTGCCAGTCGGA
>CALBET010000667.1 GCA_937888665.1 uncultured Acidobacteriota bacterium | reverse complement strand
GTGCGTCTACCACCTCAATGACATGGCTGAGGACGCCGCCGCGGTCCTAGATCACCTGGGCATCAAACGCGCCCACATCGTCGGAGCTTCGATGGGCGGGATGATCGCGCAGATTTTCGCGGCACGTTTCCCCGAGCGCACTGGCGGGCTGGGCATCATCTTCTCGTCGAACAACTCCCCGCTCCTGCCGCCGCCGGCGCCCAAGGCACTGATGTGTCTGATCAAGCGTCCGCCGCCAGGTGCCTCCAAAGAAGAAATAGTTGAGAACTCGATGCGGGTGTCCCGCGTTATCGGTAGCCCGGGCTATCGGAGATCCGAGGAGCGGTTGCGCAAGGACGCCGTGGAGGCCTACGACCGCGCCTATTACCCGCAAGGCATCGCCAGGCACATCGACGCGGCAATGAGCAGTGGCAGCCTGCGCCCCTACGACGTGAAGATCACCGCCCCGACGGTGGTAATCCACGGGCGGGAGGACATCCTGATGCGGCCCGCCGGCGGGCGAGCTATCGCCTCGGCGATTCCGGGGGCGCGACTGGTGATGTTCGGCGGTATGGCGCACGACCTGCCGGATGAGCTGTTCGACCCCATCGTCAAGGAACTGCACAGCACGTTTTCGCAGTCGTAGGCGTTGCTCGAAATACCTCTTCGGTGGCCGTGCTTCAAGCTTGGTACGGCCGCCACTTGTTCTCCCGCTGCGCCAAGCGGTCGGCAATGACGTGGAGCGTTTCGAGGTTGTGGCCGTAGCCGAAGTGAGTGCTGCGCACCTCGATGTTCTCAGTACGCGGTGCCGGGCGGCTGGTGCAGCACTCCCACGCGACGACGCCGTCGTGCTTGCTATAGATGCACGTGGTGGGCACCGTCAACGGCGCCGCTCGGGCGATTCGGGCGGCCTCGGACATGAGTTCGGTGGTATCGCGATGGCGGTTGAATAACTCCCACACCCACGTCGCATGGCTAGCGCGGTGGTTGCCCCGGAAAGGTGAGCCCAGGGTAATCACGGTGCGCACCCGTTCTGGCACCTCACGGGCGATTTCACGGGCATAGATACCGCCCGCACTCCAGCCGATGAGGCTTACCTTGCGGCCGTCGGAGCGTCGTTGAATCTCCTCCACGAGCGCGGTCAGGTCCGCTGCCATGTTCGGCGGGTATCCGAGGTTCTGACCTAATCCCCAGTCATACGGCCGGTAGCCGAGGCGCTCAAGCACATCGCGCAGCAGCCTCGTGCTGATCGGTCCGGCCAGGAAACCGGGCAGAACCACCACCGGATGTCCATCGCCGCGGGGCCAGTGTTCCGTGAGGTCACCGGATAGCCGGGTGGCGGCGTACTCCAACATGGTCACGGATTCCCGCCACCGCAGCCGCAGGGCGGGCTTCCGGGCGGAGTCGGCGTCAGGGGCGACCTCGTCCGGTTCCGGCACCCGCTGTGGCGCGGAAGTCATCGCAACTCCTTGTTATTTCCGGCGACGTTCCTTCAGGCAACGGTGGAGCGCCTCACTGTAAGCGATGGGACGCGGCACCCACCCGCGAGGCGCTCAGAAACGCTGTTGGGGACCGCGAGTCCCAGCTACACCGGCCCCGGGAAAGCAGGTCGGTGAGCCCAGTCGGCGTCATTTTACGTTTACGGCGCCCGCGCCTACGTAGGGTTCCGTCATGGGCGGAATGGACAACGACATCAACGACGTCGCCGCAGATTTCAGCCGGGGCCGCATATCGCGGCGTGATGCGCTCAAGCGGCTCGCAGCGCTAGGTGTGGGTGCCGGGGCCGGCTCGGCGTTCATCGCCGCCTGTGGCAGCCAGACGAGCGCTCCCTCCGATGGCACGTCTCGGACCCCGGCTGACACCATCTACCGCAATGGAACCGTGCTGACGATGGTCGATGATCGCCGCCAGGCCGAAGCGGTCGCGGTAGCGGGCGGCAAAATCCTGGCGGTGGGCTCTGAGGCCGACGTGATGGCCACCAAGGGCGCCAATACTGTCGTCATCGATCTGGCGGGGCACACCCTGATGCCCTCGTTCATCGACGCCCACGGTCATTTCATGAACGCCCTCCAAGTGGTGAAGTGGGCCAACGTCCAGGGCGTGCCTGCCGGACCGATCAGCAGTATCGCCGACTTCGTGCCCGTTCTGCAGGAGCATGTGCGCAAATTCGCTCTCAAGCCCGGCGACTGGATCATCGGGTACGGCTATGACCGCTCCAACCTCGTCGAGGGCCGCGAACTGAACATCGACGACCTCGACCCGGCCTTCCCCGACAACCCCATCATGCTGATCCACAGTTCCAACCACGGAGCGGTCCTCAACAGTGCCGCCTTCGCATTGGCGGGCTACAACGAGAACACGCCGACGCCCCCCGGCGGGATCATCGTCCGCAAGCCAGGAACCAACATCCCGTACGGGTTGATCATGGAGACCGCGTTCCTGCCGATCCTCACCAACGCTCCCAAGCCGGGCGAACGTCAGTTGCTCGACACCCTTGATGAAGCCCAGAAGATCTATACGCGCGCCGGTGTGACTACGGTGCAGGAAGGTGCCACCGCAGCCAGAGACCTGCGGGTGCTTCGCAAGGGCGCCGACGAGGGCCTGCTCTACCTCGATGTGGTGTCGCTGCCGCTCTTCCTGGAGATTCCGGAACTGGCCCAGGACTTCCTCCCCGACTTCGTCGGAGGGCCGGCGGACATACCTGATGAAGTCGCTAAGGCGTTCGGGACTTACCAGAATCGTCTGAAACTGCAGGGCATCAAGTTCTTGATCGACGGTTCGCCGCAGGGTAAGACGGCGTTCTGGACCCAGCCACTGCTGACCCCGGGACCGGACGGTCAGCAGGACTGGCGCGGTCAGCCGATATTCCCGCCGGAGACCATTTACAAGACGATGGCAGCGGTTCACGCCAAGGGATTGCAGGTGTTCTGCCATGCCAACGGCGATGCAGCCATCGACCTGGTCATCGATGGTATGCGCACAACCGGGGTGAAAGCGGCTGATGATCGACGCACGGTGGTCGTGCACTCGCAGTGCATGCGTCCCGACCAACTCGATCCCTATGTGGAGTTGGGTTTGTCCCCCAGTTTCTTCGCCGTGCACACCTTCTACTGGGGCGACGAGCATCTGGCCAACCTCGGTCCGCAGCGAGCGGACTTCATCAGCCCGATGGCGTCGGCCTTCGCCAAGGGGCTGCGCTGCTCCAACCACACCGACTTCTCCGTCACCCCGATGGAACCCATGCGGATCATGTGGGCGTCGATGGTCCGCACCTCCAAGACGGGCGTGGTGCTCGGCGCCGACGAACGGATTGATAACTGGAAGGCTCTGCAGTCCTTAACGACCGAGGCGGCGTGGCAGATCTTCGAAGAGGAGACCAAGGGCAGCCTGGAAGTCGGCAAGCTCGCCGACATGGTGATTCTGGATGCCAATCCTCTGACTGCCGCCCCGGAGGAATTTCTGGATATCGCCGTGCTGGAAACACTCAAGGAAGGCAAGACGATTTACCGGAAAGAACCCAATTGAGTCCTCCGCTGACGGTCATCGGAGGCTATCTGGGCGCCGGCAAGACCACCTTGCTGAACCATCTGCTGGCCAATAACAACGGCTTGCGAATCGCTGCCCTGGTGAACGATTTCGGCGATATCAA
>CALBET010000666.1 GCA_937888665.1 uncultured Acidobacteriota bacterium | reverse complement strand
CGGCTCGGCAACATGCTGGTCGACGCCGGCGTGTTCCACCATGTCCTGAAAGAGCATCCATTCAAGAACGACGCGCTGTTCTACCGGTTCGCCGCCGACGAAGACCACGGGGCCGTGGCGACGACATCGGAGGGGAACGCCGTCAGCTGGGCAGACTTTCTGGCGCCAATCACGGGCGGCGACCGTGGTGGGGACTCGCTCTCGCTCCAGCCGACGATACCGGAACGCGACCCGCGGCTTGGCGACTTCGTGCAAGACGATCTGGAGGCCGTTGGGGTGTCACCGCTCGACACGCACAACACGGCGCTCCTAGATTGCGTCCACCCGAGGCGGTGGGTCAACCCGTCTCCGAAAGCCGCCTACAACTTGATCGTGATCGGTGCCGGCGCCGGGGGGCTCGTCACGTCGGCCGGGGCGGCCGGCATCGGCGCGCGGGTTGCGCTGGTCGAGTCGCATCTCCTCGGCGGCGACTGCTTGAACGTGGGCTGTGTCCCGTCCAAAGCGCTCATTCGCTGTGCCCGCGCCGCGGCGGGCGTTCGAGACGCCGGGCAGTACGGGGTCCGGGTCGACGGGTCCGTGTCCGTCGATTTCGGCGCGGTGATGGAGCGGATGCGGCGGCTCCGGGCCGAGATCGCGCCGAATGACTCGGCCCAGCGGTTCAGCCGCGAGCTTGGCATCGACGTGTTCATCGGTCGCGCGCGGTTCATCGGCGAGGACACGATCGACGTGGGGGGCGAGACCCTCCGTTTCAGGAAGGCGGTCGTGGCGACCGGCGGCACCGCGGCCGTGCCGCCGATTCCTGGGTTGGGCGGGGTCGGCGGGGCACCCTATCTGACCAACGCGACCGTCTTCAACTTGACCACACTGCCGAAGCGGCTCGGGGTCATCGGTGCCGGCCCCATCGGGATGGAGCTGGCCCAGGCCTTTCAACGATTCGGGTCAGAGGTGACCGCCTTCTCGCGTGACAGCAAGATCTTGCCGAAAGAGGATGCGGACGCGGCGGCTATCGTGCAGGCGTCGATGGTCCGCGACGGCGTGCGCTTCGTGTTCAACGTGACGTACGTGCGGGTCGAGAGCGCCGGCGGCCAGCCGCCAGTCACGGTGGTCGTCGAGCGCGATGGTCGGGAAGAGTCCTACGAGTGCGACGCGCTCCTGGTGGCGACCGGCCGGAAGCCGAACGTGACCGGCCTGGGGCTGGAGCTCGCTGGCATCCGCTTCGACCCACGCGCCGGGGTCGAGGTGAACGACAAGCTCCAGACCTCGAACCCGAACGTGTTTGCCGTCGGCGATGTGGCCAGCCGGTATCAGTTCACCCATATGGCCGACTTCATGGCTCGCATGGTGATCCGCAACGCCCTCTTTCTGGGACGGGACAAGGTTTCGCGCCTGCTCGTGCCCTGGGCCACGTATACCGAGCCCGAGGTCGCTCACGTCGGGCTCTACGAGCGTGACCTCACAGAACGCGGGATTGCGTTCGCGACCTATACACGCGATCTGGCCGACGTCGACCGGGCGATTCTTGAGGGTGACACCGACGGCTTCGTGAAGATCCACGTCAAGAAGGGCACGGACGAGATCCTCGGCGCCACCGTCGTCGCTGCGCACGCCGGTGATCTCATCAGCGAGATCAGCGTGGCCATGCGGGCCGGTATGGGGCTGGGTATGCTGGCCAGCGTGATCCACCCGTACCCCACCACCGCGGAGGCGATCCGCCAAGCCGGCGATGCCTACAACCGAACCCGCCTGACACCCGTCGTCAAGCGCCTCTTCCACCGTTGGTTGTCGTTGGGCCAATAGAGATTAGGCCCCCCAAGTTAACAGAACGCTCGTTCTTGGACCCCGCCGCTCGTGAGCAGAGACATCAGTTCGTCGGCACCAGTCGGGTCAGCTCCTCGTCGAAGTGCTGGACGAGGACGAGGCTCGGCGGCGCGGCGGCGCCGTGGGCGGCGCCCGCCGGACGACCGCCGACTGGACGTGGCGCCCAAACCGTGGCACAACATCCTCTCTGTCCCTACGCTACCCGAAACATCCGAAGGCCGCCGCCGAGGCTCGGGTATTCGTACTGTGTGTCATCCACCCGGTGCTTCTCCATTGCAAGAAGAGCGTCCGCGTCGGCCTTGGTGAGACTCAGATCAGTCACCGCTTCCGTCTCTCTCTTGCCTTATTGCCTGCCCAACGATCGGCGCTCAACCGCGCCGCGAAGCGGCGTCGGCTGCAGCGCCTTGTTGGGCAGCCAACTCCATGAGTTGTCGCAACCTCGGATCCGCAAGCTCCCTCGACCGCAGCCACTGGTTCTCCTGTTCGGCAGACATAGGGAGGATTGTCGAGCTGATGTCGTCACGAATGGCACGGACCATTTGAACCGTGTCGAACGTCTTCGTTGAAGTCTCACTCATCTGGTGCTACCTCCCGAGGCGAACGGATCTCGATCGCCGGATATCCATGGTGGGCATTCACTCTATGGACCCGCTGGATCCGCGCCACATTAACCACGTGTCGGAAGTTCCAACCGACGAGCACGTCGACTCTGGCCACGGTGGCCATGGCGATATGCTGAGCATCGGCGAACATGTTGATCGTGAGAATCCCATCGGCCAAGTACTGGCGAGCAAGAGCCTCGGCCTCCGGTGAGAGCCGGATGATCTCGACATGTGCCGTCGGAATGGCCGTGACGATGTCCCGTACCGCTGGCGGAGCGGCATCCAGCTCGCGAAGAACCAGTTCCGACAACCAGCTGCGCGTCTCCCGTGGTGAACCTGGCCATCAGGCGCCTGGAGTGGATACGAAACTCGTCGTCCTCGCAGCCGCCAATGACCGACGTGTCAGTGTAGATTCGGCTCGCCACGGTCTTATTCTACGCCCTGGCTCTTGCGCGGCATCGGTTCGGCGTGTCTGCCCAACGTCAGGGTTCAGCGGCGCCGGCTGCGCGAGACGGAACCGGCGTCCGCTGCAACCCGTTGTTAGGCTGGTTTCTTCAGTCGATAGATATAGGCGTCTTCGATGAGCGTTCCGTTAATCACGTTGCTGGTGAAACGAATACCGCTGATGCCGGGACCAGTCGCGACTGCTTGGCGCAGAAGCTGAATTACTGGCGCATCAGGTTTTGCCATGACGACGTCCTCTAACGTGAGATGCGAGATTCGGTGTCGGAGTTTCTTCAGAGTCTTTTGCACCACTCGATAGGCCTCCCGTGGCCCTTTTGGTCCGACTTGGACCTGTCCGAGGACAAGCCGCCAAGCAGCGACGTCGGGAAAGTAGAACCAGAGGGCCGCGCTCGGCGAAACGCCGGCCTCATCCAGTCCCTCAACAAGGGTACCGCCTTCCTGAATCAGGTCTGGCGTGAGTTGAGTGTCTACCATCGGTCGCGAATCCAGGGAAGAATCCCAGTCCGGCGTGCAGTACAAGCCGAGTACAGGTCCTTGGCCTGCGCGGCTGTGATCGTCAGATCGTACCGAACAGCTTCGGACCAGTCCTTGACGATAGCCCAGTTTACCTGCAGCGCGCTGCTGGTTTTCATGTCTGTCTCAAGGTCAGGCCACACACCCGCCAATCTCGCCAGCCTCTGCAGGTCATGGGTCCAGGCTTCACCGGCCAACCGCTTGTCCGGGGAAGTCGTGCCGCCTCGTCTGCTTTGCGATGCATGCCTTCAGCCCGCACTCGACCGCGTACCCGGCCAGGTAATAAGCACCCGGGAAGAAACCAGCCCGCAGAAGGGCCGCGGCCTCCTTCTTTCGCTGCCTGGAGATCCCTTGCAGAACATCACGATTCATGGTGTTCGTCGACCCTACGCCGCATCAAGTACTCAGCCTAGTCAGCGTTCACCTGCGGCCGCCGAGCGACAAGAGGAAGGCCGTCAGGTGCAACGCCTTGTTCGGCTGGTCTGTCACTGGCTGGCAGCCCGCTTCAGTTCTCGTGGCAATTCCTCGCGGATGACCCGGCGGAGTGTTTGTTCCAGTTGTTCCTTCCGGGTGTCGATGTGGTCGCGAAGCGCCGCGTTGATCATCGTCTGGTAGTTCCCGCCACCCCGCTCGTGTACAGCCCGTTTGAACCACGCGAGGATGTTGTCGTCGATCCGGATCGTAATCCGGGTCTTCCCCGAGGCGACCGTGATTGGGGCACCGCGTTCGCCCTGACTGAAGTCGTATTCTCGTTTCATGAGTTGCCCTCGTACTGCGCACGCTCTCTGGGCTGGGCTTTGCCGGCGGAGATGAGTCGCGCCACGTAAACACGACAACCAAGATCCGTCCCAACGCATCCATGCCCAGGGAGACGAACCGGTCTTCCGTGGGATGGCTCTCGCGAATGGTGACAGCTCGGTCGTCGGAGAGCGCGGTGGCCGCGTCCGCGAAATCGACGCCATGTTTGCGGAGATTCGTAGCCGCTTTGCGCCCGTCCCACTCGACGTCCACACGACGAAGGATATGCACTCACGTGCATACGAGTCAATCCGTCCTGATCGCAGTCGGTTTTCTCAGGCGAACGTCACGAATGAGCCGCGCGCGTTGAGCACTCATCGCGCGTCGGCTCATTCGGTTGTTAGCCGGCGAGTTGCTCGATCGTTCCGGGCAGCTTGCTCACGGTGAGCTGGTCGAGCTGTACTTTCAGGCTGGCGTTGTCGATATCGATCCCGACGAGGTTGCCGTCTTGATCGTAGTCGAGGACAACACCGTCCGAAATCTCTCTGCTCTCCGCACTTGGACGTTCCGACAAGTCGATGTAGAGCGAATCGGTGTCGGGGAAATAGTTGACTTTCATGGGGTGAACCGCCTGTCCAGAAATGCGTTGTGAATGGTCCGTCTGTCGGCCAGCGTGATCACGCGCAGATATCGGCCGTCGAGGTCTGGCACTCTCGCCCAGAACCGAACCCGATTGTGTTCCTGCGGCTCGGAGCGTAGGGGGTCCTCGACCACTCGGATGCACGATTCCTTGCGCAGATAGGGTCGCTTCTTCAGGACGGCGTTCTCGAAGTAGTCGGTGAACCCGTATGCGGCCACACGGACAGGATAGTCGATGTCAGGGCGGTCCGACGGGCTGCGTGCGGCGATTCACAAGGGCCCTCAGCAGCACCTGCCGGTTCACGAGCCACGCGGGCCACCGACGCTGACCGTTCTTGGGTCAGGCGCCCGTCCATCTATTCCTGTGCTCCCAGTTCAGAGAACCGCGACCTGACCATCTCGCGCGCCATCCTGGTTCAATCGTCGACGACACCAGGGTTGCGACCGGCTTCCGTCGCCGCCGACCCGTCGCCCGGGCGTGGTGGTTCTTGATCCGTCTGGCTAACCGTGAGGTTTCAGCGGCGCCGGCTGAGCGACACCGCGCCGGCGTCCGCTGCAAACCCTGGTTGGGCGTCGGCGTCGAGGTGGCTACGCTGCGCCGCTGACCGGTCGTACGGCTACCAGATCGTCGTCGGACACCGCCCGAACATCGGGCGCGGCGAGCGTCACCAACGCCTTAGTCCTGCCCGACACGGTGACGAATTCAACTTCGAGACCCGTGGGTTTGTAGATCTCGACCACGGTGCCCAGATCGCCCCGCCGCAGGCCGTGATTCGGTAGGTCGGTGTTCAGAACGACGACATCCAGGGTGTGGAACATCATCGTGATTCTCCTGGGTACGCTGTCACGAATCGAGGACTGTCCTCGCCCGATCAAACCACCCAGACGCTGACGACGTCGGCTCGGCCGGTCGGTCCCTCAAGAATAGCTCGGATTCGGTATTTCTGGCCGAACTCCCCAGCCGCCAGGGGTTCCGCCTCGGCCATCAGGTGCTGCGCACGGAGATCAGCCTCGAGAACCTCCCACTGTGTTGCCGCGTACCCGAGTCGCTCGAAAAAGCGCGCCTTGAATCGTCCAATCGGGTGACTGAGCGACAAGAGGTAGCCACGCAGCTTCGCTGGATCGATGACTGCGCTGTCGGCACTGGGTATCTTCACGGCAGTGGTCCGCGCACGATCGACTCAGGCTCAACACGAGATCAATAGTCTTCTGGTTGATATGTACGCCCAACGTCATATAGGTGGAAGGCGCCAATTGCCGGTCGGCCGCCCGGTGCGCGCCTG
>CALBET010000665.1 GCA_937888665.1 uncultured Acidobacteriota bacterium | reverse complement strand
GCGCCGTCTGCTTCATGGTCTCGATGGCCCACTGTCGCTTCGCCTCCGGGTCGCCATGCACCGTGGCGGGCGCAAACGCGTCGGACCGTGCGTCATTGAGGTCACAGACCAGCTGTCCCGCCAGGTGATGTGAAATGGCCCAGCACCCGAGTCCATGCCGGCTCAACAGCGCCCGCTGCCCGTCGCAGTACGCGTGATCGGCGGCCGCGCGGGCCACATCGAGGTGGTCCCCCCAACAGGCGAGTTCGAGGCCATCGAACCCGAAGTCCTTGGCTTTCGGGGCCAATTCCGCCAACGGCAGATCGGCCCACTGCCCCGTGAACAAGGTGACCTGTCGAGCCATCGTCGTCGTCGTCCTCCATCCCCGGCTCTCTGAGCCCGGGGCACAGTCATACCACAACCGCCAATGGCCGTCGTGCATTCCGCGGTGGTCGTCCTGCTCGTTGTCGCGGTCATGGCTATTTCACGGGGTGACAACCGTCCGCGGCGCGGGTACGCTGGCTCCACGGCGAAGGCTGACGCGTCGCACCGATTCGGGGCGGCCGGTATGGAGGACCTGAACGATGAAGACACGCCAGGTCAGTTTCCGCAACATCTGGGTTCGCGAGCTCTGAGGCCCGTGGTGAGAGTCCCGTGTCACGGCGTCGCGATGTCAATCGCGCTGCTGCTCGTCGGTTGCGCCACCCGCGGAACACCGGGCCCGGCCGTCGCCGATGACTGGGCTGGCTTCGGCGTTCTCGAGAACGTGCTGCGTTGGACACCGGAACAGCAGCTTCGCGGCTATCCGAACATGGACCGGATCTATCCGACCCGGCCGGTCCCCAGTGGCGGTACGCCCTACCCATTGCCCCGGAGCCCGCTGAATCTCACCGGCCTCCGGTACACGGTGGACGGTCGGTCGCTCCCGCTTGAGGCATTTATCGACTCCACCTGGCCCACAAGATCTGGGTGCCGTTCGGCATGGAACACGACGCGCACTGGCTGCTGCTGGCTCCGAGCGGCGCGGAGCACGGCGACTGCTGCCTGAGCGCCACGCTGCGGGACTACGGACGCCTCGGGCTGTTCGCGATGCGCAACGGGGAATTACCAGATGGGCGTCACGTGCTGCCGGACGGCTGGATGGCGGAGTCGACCAGGCCCTCCGCCGCCAACCCGGGCTATGGCCAGCTCTGGTGGCTGGGCGAGGGCGGCGGGTACGGGGCCCGGGGCATCTTCGGGCAGGCGCTGTGGATCAATCCAGGCGAAGATCTGGTCATCGTGACCCTGAGCGCATGGCCGGAGGCAACGTCATCCGAATTCGTGCGGCATCGGGCCGCATTTTTTTCGGCGGTGACTACCGCATTGGGAGAACGCTAACTACTGGCGATCACAACGACGTCCGATTCCTTGACCGTCTTGAGTAGAGCGGCTGCCAGATCGGCGCCCCGGTGAACCCACACCCACGTCCACCCCCGAGATTTCTGGCGGCTCGCGACGTCTGCTTCATGGTTTCGATGGCCCACGCCTCCGGGTGGCCATGGACCGTCTCGGGCGCGAACGCGTCAGAGCGGGCGTCATTGAGATCGCAGACCAACTATCCAGCCAATGGTGTGAAATGGCTCAACCCTGAAGGCCCCTTGCTGTCGGGGCCAGTCCCGCCAACGGCAGATCGGCTCACTGCCCCGTGAGCAAGGTGACCTGTCGAGCCATCGTCGTCGTCTCGTCCGTCTTCATGCCGTGGCTCGCCCAAATGGCGCCGCTCGACGCTGGGAGTCGGCGTCACGCTGAGCGCGTCGCCGGCTCGTCACTCGCCGGCTTGTCGCCGGACATCACCATAGTCATCCAGCAAAAGGAGACGCGACCGACGCCTCGAAACCGGATGTTCGTGAAACCGGTTTCGGTCAGCAATGTCGTCAGGGTGTTGCGACTCCAAAGTTTGATGTGTCCACCATCCCACAACGGATCCGCGTGCGTGTCCCACTTGCCGAAGAGTGAGAGCAGCAGGTTCTTCGCGTAACCGTGATACGGGGTCGTGCAGACGAACTTCCCTCCGGGCTTGAGGGCTCGGAAACAGCCTTGGGCATAGTTGCGCGGCGCGTACAGATGTTCGACGACCTCCGTGCTCAACACGAGGTCGAACGGAGCCTCGATGAGTTTTTCCAACACACGCTCATCCGCCGCCAAGACTTCAAAGCGAGCTCCTTGGTGGGTCTTTCGCGCAATCTCGATCCCTTGCCGGCTCAGGTCGATGCCTACGACCTGACAACCCCGCCGGAGAAATTCGCCGCAGGCGAAGCCGTTGCCACAGCCGACATCCAACACCCGCGTTTCAGGCCCGAGTTCGCCTGCCAGCGCGAACAGGTGCCGCATCAAATACGCGTGCATGTGCGACGGCCCGGATTGGGTAAACCGGTAGTCCTGGTAGCCCGGTAGCATGTCTTGACGTTGCCCCATTCAGCGCCGTTCAACCCGCGAGCACCACATGGCTCGGTCCGCGACCGAGCCGACTACGAATGCCCCCCGCGACCTCCTGGGGCGTCAAGTCTTACACACCAAGCACATCACCGAAGAAGGGCCGCGCCGGATGGACGCAGCCATCGCTGGAACGCGGACCAGGGAACGGCTGGGATCGAGTCTGGTCAACTTCCCCAACGTCTGGGTTCGCGAGCTGTCGCTGCCGCGCCACCGCCCTTGCCGGCGCACCAAAAGGGCAGGTCCTCGAGCGAGCTCGAGGACCTGCCTGGTCTTGTAGTCGCCGAAATCGCCGGTGCCCTAGACGCCCGATTCCTTGACCGTCTTGATGATGGCCGACGCGACTTTGTAGGGGTCGGCGTTCGACGCCGGGCGACGATCTTCAAGACGCCCTTTCCAGCCGTCGTCAATCGTGCCGATGGGGATGCGAATCGAGGCGCCCCGGTCCGAGACGCCGTAGCTGAACTGGTCGATCCGCTGCGTCTCGTGGGCACCCGTGAGGCGCTGTTCATTGTGCTCGCCGTACACGTCGATGTGCCGCGGAATCCGCTCTCCGAAGGCCTCGCAGATCTTCGTGAACGTCTCTTGCTTGCCGGACGTCCGCATCACGGTGTTGGAGAAATTCGCGTGCATACCGGAACCGTTCCAGTCGGTGTTGCCCAGAGGCTTCGGGTGCAATTCGATCGCGTAGTCATATTTTTCGCCGATGCGTTCGAGCAAGTAGCGTGCGACCCACGTCTCGTCGCCGGCCCGCTTGGCTCCCTTGGCGAACACCTGGAACTCCCACTGTCCTGACGCCACTTCGGCGTTGATCCCTTCGACGTTGATGCCGGCCTCCAGGCACGCGTCGAGGTGCTCATCGACACACCCGCGACCGTAGGCCTTCTTCGCGCCGACGGAACAATAGTACGGCCCCTGCGGACCCGGGTACCCCCCCGCAGGAAAGCCTGGGGGCAGGTGTGTCATCGCATCCCACAGGAAATACTCCTGTTCGAAGCCGAACCAGAAATCCTCGTCGTCGTCATCGATGGTGGCGCGCCCGTTCGAGGGGTGAGGCGTCCCGTCCGCGTTCAGCACCTCGGTCATGACCAGATACCCGTTCTTGCGGTCCGGGTCCGGGAAAATCGCCACTGGCTTCAGCAGGCAGTCCGAGGCATTGCCCTCGGCCTGCTGGGTCGAACTGCCGTCGAACGACCACATGGGGCACTCTTCCAACGTTCCGCCGAAGTCTCGCTGGACGCGAGTCTTGGACCGCAGGCTCTGGGTGGGCTTGTAGCCGTCCAACCAGATGTATTCCAACTTGCTGGGCATGTTCGTGTTCCTCCCTGTACGTCTGTCGCGGTTGTCTATCGGAGAAGCCTCTCCACGTCGTCTGTCGTCCTCCGGCGCGCCCTCCGGACGCACGCCATTCTAATGGTCTTGATGCACAGCAAGACGCGGGCCACGCGCGAAACCTGGGGATCTCCGCATCATCTGTGTCTGTTTCAGACAAGAATGTCTGGGCGATCGGCCAAATTCTACATTCCCGTTCACCCGGCGTGTCGGCCTCGCACCACACGCACACCCAGCCAGGCACACGGAATATACGTCACCGTCGTCAGCACCGCGAACCAGACGGGGTGCGGAATCGCGGCGAGGTTCGTGAACCCGGCCAGCGTCAGCACCACGCCGGCGGCCATGGCGAGCCGGGTGTGACTGTCACGGGCCACCCACGCCACCGTGGCCCCCGCGGCGAGGCTCCCGAGCAGATAGGACAGCTCGACGATGAGCAGCGCGCCGATCGGCAGCTGACGGGCGTAGGCGGCGAACGCCTCGCGGTCCGTGAGGTCAAGACCGGGCGGCGCCGGATACAGCAGACCGCTGAGTGCCTGAACGGCCATGATGATCAACACGGCGACGAACAGACCGGCCGCGACCGCGCTGACGCGTCGTACCCATCTCCCCATGGTCACCCTCCTCAGGACACCGGCCGCTACCGCACACCCAGCAGAATCTCCGTCGTCAGTTGATCCAGCCGCTCGTAGAACAGTTCCCGGGCTCCCAGAGTGGGTGTACCTCAGCGGGCCGGATGCAGCGCCGCATACAGCGTGCGAAAGCGATCGTAACGGGCACGCAAGATGTCCACGTGGGCGGCTACCGGCGTGACCGTCCCGGACACTCGCACGACACGGTCACAGGCCTCGTCCACCGTCGACCACTGGCCCACACCGACACCGGCAAACAGCGCCGCCCCATACGCCGCACCCTCCTCCGCCTCCAGCACCTCGACGTCGTGGTCATACACGTCGGCCTGTATCTGCCGCCACAGCGCGGACCGCCCCTCCGCCGCCAAGACGAATTCGTCTGGTGGGCACGCCCATCTCTTCAAAAATGGCGAACGTGTCCCGCAGACTGAACGCCACCCCCTCGAGCATGGCGTGCGTTACGTACGCCCGGGTATGCGACGCCGACAAGCCCACGAGGGCGGCGCGGGCCCGCGGGTCCAGATGTGGCGTGCGCTCGCCCATCAGATACGGCGCCCACATGACACCGTCCGCTCCGGCTGGGGCCTGCGCCGCCTCTTCGCAGAGCCGGTCATACGGATCGTCCTCGTCATCCCCCGGGGCGCCACCGACGCCGAACGTATCCCTGAGCCACCGCAACGACAGACCCGCGCCCTGGGTCACGCCCATGACATGCCACCGGTCCGGCACCGCGTGACAGAAGGTGTGCAGCCGGCCCCGGGTGTCGACCGCCGGTCGGTCGGTCGCCTCGAACACCACGCCTGACGTGCCGACCGTGGAACTGACCGCGCCGGGACCGACCACCCATACCGACCGCACCGACCGCACCGGCCGCCTGGTCGCCGCCGCCGGCGCACGTAATCTTTCGGCAGCGGCACCGTGCGCACGCGGTCCCAGAGAGCCGGTTCCTGCTCGCGCACCCGGAGCAGCTTCGGCAGGGTGAACCCGGTCAACGCAGGGTTGCTCACCAGCTCGATGAGACGTGCCGCGCCGACCTGCTCCGTCAGCCGGCGACACTGCGCCTCGGTGCGCTGGTCGCACCAGATGATGGCGGGACGCACGACGGCGCCCGCCTCGTCGAGCAGGACCGCACCGTGCATCTGCCCGGAGAGCCCGACGGCTCGCACGTCAGCCGACGTCACTGGACCGTCGGCGAGCACCGCCCGTATCGCCACCTGCGCGGCGCGCCACCAGTCCACCGGATGCTTGCTCCGCCCACCCGGTCTCGGGCGACTCGAAGGGCGCGTGGCGCTCGGTCGACGAGGCCAGCACCCGCCCGTCGCCGTCCACGACCACAGCTCGCGAGCCGCCCGTGCCGATGTCGATGCCGAGCACTGCCATGACAAATGACGAATGGGCGAGACTGTAGCATGAGCCGATGGGAGCAGTAGAATGAGCCCACTGCCTGAGGCGGACGCACCGAACCGAGCGAGGGAGAACACCGTGCGACAGACCACGTTGTTCATTGGCATGCTTGCCCTCTCACTGCTGGGCCATGGCCAACGGTCAGGCGTGGAGGCCGCCCCCGCCAGGGTGCTGTATCTCACCCAGTCGGCAGCATTCCCGCACCCGGTGTTGCCGCACTCGGAGGAGGTCCTCACGCGCCTCGCGGCCGAATCGGACGAGTTCGACGTGACGGTGTCTCACGACGCCTCGGTGCTGACTGCCAACACGCTCCGGCAGTACGACGTGGTGGTGTTCTTCACCACCGGCGAACTCCCGATGAACGCCGGTCAGCGGGCGGCGCTGCTCTCGTATGTGCGGGCCGGCGGCGGATTCGTCGGGGTGCATAGCGCCACCGATACCTTCTACGAATGGCCCGGGTACCGCGACCTGATCGGCGGGTACTTCGACGGGCACCCCTGGCACCAGGACGTCGCCGTTCAGGTGGAAGACACCCATCCGTCCACCCAGCATCTTGGTGAGTCGTTCCGGATTCACGACGAGATCTATCAGCACCGCGAGTGGTCACGTGACACGGTTGACGTATTGCTGAGCCTCGACGTCAGCTCAGTCGACATGAGGGCGCGCGGCATCAACCGGGACGACGCTGACTTCGCGCTCGCCTGGACCCGCCAGGAGGGGGCCGGTCGCGTGTTCTACACTGCGCTCGGACATCGTCCCGAGGTGTGGGACGACACCCGGTTCCAGCGACATCTGCTCGGAGGCATCAGTTGGACCATGGGTACCGGGCATCACTCACCAACGACGCCGCTCAGAACATCCTCACCCCCGAAGAGACGGCGGCCGGTTGGCAGTTGCTGTTCGACGGCGAGTCGTTGGCGGCGTGGCGAGGCTACAACCGTGAAGACCGCGCTGACGGCTGGCGTGCGGTCGACGGGGCGCTGGCGCGCGTGGCCCAGGGAGGCGACCCCATCACCGTCGAACAGTTCGACGACTTCGAGCTGAAGTTCGACTGGAAGGTGCAGCAAGGCGGCAACAGCGGATTCATGTTCCGCGTCGCCGAGACCGACGGGCCGCCGTGGCATACCGGACCGGAGTTCCAGGTGCTTCACAACGCGGGGCACCGTGACGGCGCGGCGCCCATCACCTCCGCCGGCAGCAACTACGCGGTACACCCGCCGGTCCGTGACGTCACCCGACCGGTCGGCGACTGGAATACCGCTCGCCTGCTCGTCAGGGGCACCCATGTCGAGCACTGGATGAACGGCGTGAAGCTGCTGGAATACGAATTGGGCAGGGCCGACTGGCAGCGCGGGGTGCAAGCCAGCAAATTCGCCGAGATCCCGCGCTACGGCCGAGAAACCCGGGGGCATCTCGCCATCCAGGACCACGGAGACCCGGTGGCGTTCCGGAACATCAAGGTCCGCCGCCTCTCGCCGTAGGGGCGTCCGACGAGCGCGGGTAGTGATCGCGCTTAGCGGCCTCGCGATCACGTTTCCGCAGACCGAGCTCGTCCGAACTGTGCCGTACTCCGGTGAGGCCACAGCCCGCGCCGATTTCCCATTCGAGCATCCGGGTCCATGGACTCCAGACCAGGTCGACGATCGACTATACTCCCCGTTCGGAGGCACCATGCTGACTGCATCGTCCCGCAAGATCGGAGGCTTCGCCGACCCGCTCCTTTCGGTCGTTATGCCGGTGCTCGACGAGCGCGCCACGATCGAGGAGATCGTTGGCCGCGTGGTGGCGGTACCGGTACGGATCGAACTGATTATCGTAGATGACTATTCGACTGACGGTACGCGAGAGGTGCTCAAAGACCTTCAGAGTCTGCACCAGCTTCGTTTAATCCTACAGGAGCGGCAGCAGGGCAAAGGCGCCGCGCTGCGCAGAGGTTTCGAAGAGGTATCTGGGGACATCGTTGTAATCCAGGACGCAGATCTCGAATATTCCCCCGAGGAGTATCCGGACCTCATTTCGCTCATCTGCCAAAACCGCGCAGACGTCGTGTATGGTTCTCGGTTTCTTGGCCGCCATCGCGTATTTCTTTTTACTCACTACCTCGGAAATCGCTTTCTGACGCTTATCACCAACGTCTTGTACAACACGATGCTTAGTGACATGGAGACATGTTACAAAGTGATGCGCACCGACGTCCTTCGCTCATTCTCGCTGCACTCCAATGGCTTTGGAATCGAGGCCGAACTCACCGCCAAGATCTTCAAGCGGGGATACCGCGTATACGAAATACCCATTAGTTACGATGGGCGTGGATACGAGGCAGGCAAGAAAGTCTCATGGCGTGATGGGGTGGTCGCGCTGTGGGTCCTGATAAAATACCGATTCGCCGAGTGAGTTCCTGCACTCATCACGATTCGTGGAGCAGCTTCCGATGAGCGTGGGCGGAATACCGGCAGGCGCGATCCCGATGATGGACCAGGCCGGCTTGGGGGAGGCGGCGCCATCGCGCCATGTGTAACGTCTTGCGGGCGAGTTCCGCTCCCAGATGTGTGGCCGCACGACGCCGCAAACACTAGCTGCCGGATATTACCATGAAGCATAGGCCGGAAATCGACGGGCTACGAGCCATCGCTGTCGTTCCCGTCATTTTGTTGCACGCTGGCTTTGAACTATTCAGCGGCGGCTTTGTTGGCGTCGATATCTTTTTCGTCATCAGTGGATACCTTATTACGTCGATCCTTATCCAGAACATGAACGAAGGACGATTCCGCCTCCTCGAATTCTACGACCGTCGCGCAAGACGCATTCTTCCGGCCTTATTTTTTCTAACACTCACATGTGTTCCATTCGCCTGGCTGTGGCTATTACCATTCGACAAAAAAGACTTCGCTGCGAGCCTCGTCGCCGTCACGACATTTTCATCGAACATTCTATTTTGGCAACAGAGCGATTACTTCGCCACTTCCGCCGCGCTGAAACCCCTGCTTCACACCTGGAGTCTTGCGGTCGAGGAGCAATACTATCTCCTTTTCCCGATATTCCTGATGCTTACGCGGGGACTTGGTCAACGCCGAGTCATCTTGCTTATAGCTATCGTATTTGCCATCAGCCTGTCGATCGCCCAATGGGGCGCCTATTACAAGCCTACTCCAGCCTTCTATTTGTTGCCCACTCGCAGCTGGGAATTGCTGCTCGGCAGCTTTGTCGCCTATTATCCACTAGAGAGAAAAGACCATTTTACCAAGCGCGCCCAGAACGTCTTGAGCGGAATAGGCTTGCTCCTAATTACTTATTCCATCTTCGCTTACGACAGCACTACACCGTTTCCTGGCGCGTACGCTCTCGTACCAACAATAGGCACCGTTCTTCTAATTCTATTCGCCCATAAGGGGACATTAGCCAAGACAGCACTTAGTAACAAGGCGCTCGTCGGAATAGGTCTGGTTTCTTACAGCGCCTATCTTTGGCATCATCCCATTTTTGCATTTTACTTATACAGAACCGGTTCGACCATATCTAACAACTCACTAGTGTCGATGACCGCCTTCACTGCCTTGGCTTTCATCTCTTACATGTCGTGGCGTTTCATTGAACGTCCGATAAGGCGACGAGCAATATTGAAAGGCAATCGTTCACTATGTCTTGCCTTCGGTGCGATCGGCAGTATCGTCATTGGAATGGGAGCATACGGATACGTGAGCATTAGATCGTTCGACAATTTCAAAGATTGGGCCATAGACGTACGGTTGCACGAGTGCCTTCTTCAGGAGGAGACAGAGGTCGAACATGCTTTAATTTGCTATTCGGATAACACAGACATTCTGCTTTGGGGCGATAGCCATGCAGCATCGCTGTCGATTGGCCTTCGCGAGCTTTCTAGGAAACTTGACGTCGGATTTACTCAACTGACTCAGGCAGGTTGCCCTCCAATTTTGGGACTACCGCTTCTCTTTAACAGAAAAGGCTGCAACGACCTCAATGAGGAAATCTTCGCTAGAGCTACACGCGAACAATACGACCTCATTATATTGCACGCCTCATGGACTCATCCCGATTACCGGTTAACTGACACGCAACTAGACGAATTGTTCGGGAATACCCTGAAAGAGATTAGGGCTATGTTGCCAGACTCGCGAATTATCGTGGTAGGCAATGTGCCAGTTTGGCAGCGTAGTGTATTTCAAGAGTTGAGGTTTGGCATCACTCTCAACGGCGACAACGGTGTAATTTACGGTGACGCGATCACCTCGCCTGAGGTTGAGAAGCGATTGTCGGGCATTTCGCTGGAGAATGACGTCGAATATGTAGATACGAATGGGTATCTGTGTACAATGTTTGACGCCAAGCAGAAATGCATGATTGGGTTCGGTAACAAAGACACGGAATTCCAACTCGGATATATTGATGCCGCGCACATGTCACGGCTCGGATCTATTTACCTTGTCGATAGCGCCTTGTCTGAGAGACTTGAAAACGACTAATCGTCCAGCGCGAGGAACTCCAAGAGAATCCTGCGAGGGCAGACATGCAACAACCGCTCACTGGTGCTGGGCCACCGGGTCACGATAATCGCGACTACGTCGCGCGAAAGCTTACGCGTGTGCCGGTTGGTGGGGTTTGAGCGAGGCCCCTCCGATCTTGCAGCGGCGTACGGCGACCGACGACCGCGTCGCGGAGATGGCTACCCGCTGGAGCTGAACCGCAGGTCTTCCTCAGGCTTCGGTGACATCCCCCCGCTTTCAGTAGCGGTTCGGTCTAGCAGCCCGTGGTAGAAAGACCGATTCGTAAGTCGATGGATAAGTGTTCGTGACATCGTGTCACAGGCTCGATAGCGAACGAATCCGGTGCATCTGGCGTCTCAACCGGGGCGATTCGAACCCTCGGGCGATGGCACTTGGGGCTTCACCCCTCCCTCCCTTCGCCGAGGCCAGCGTAGCTGGATTTTCTGCCGCATGTCGCTCCGGAGATACACGTCTCTACTGGCCACTCCCTTAGCCCCGTGCGGGGAGCCGTTCGGGCCGTCAGTGGGGTGAGACTTCCGGTTGTCCGGCTCGTTTCCGCCACCTACTATGCCCTCTGCTGACTCCTGCGCCGCGCTCGGGGTTCCTCTCGGTCCCCTCAGTCCCGTCACCGGGACAACGACACAGGTCTCCCGGGGTAAGTCCGACCGCCTTCTGCGCACAACCGCCGGATTTACGCCCGTAACCCTTGACGGATATGGACTTTGCGATCTTACGCTCGCTCGTCCGGACACGGTCGTCTTCTATCCGATTCTTGTCCATCGGCTCGCGCATTTGCTCCACGCTTCCTTCAGACGCCCCCTCGCCGGGGTCGTCCTTGCGCTTCGCTAACCCTTCATCTCCGTCAGGTTGGGTAGAGGACTCGCACCTCCAAGCTGGTCGACAACATGAGGTGGACGTGGTCGATCATCAAGTGTCCTTCTTCCACCTCGCTCTCGCGGCGTTGGACCAGACGCCGCAGCACGTCCCCGAGATACCGGCGCAACTCTTTGTAGATCACCTTCTTCCGGTACATCGGGATGAACACCACGTGATACTGACATGCCCACTTCGTGTGGTTTAGACTGCGATAGCCCGTCATGGGGACTCCCTTTCGTGATGCTTGAGCGGCTCACGATTGGGAGTGCCTCATCTCTTTCCCGGAACTGTCAAACTCTGGGTGCCGCCCCGGCAGAGCCGGGGGGTCCCCCCGCTGACGCTAGAAACCCGCGGGCACTGGACGCCGTCGGTGTGGAGCACCACGGGCCGGTCCGGCGAATTGATGATGCACACAACGACGATGCCGCGACAGAGTCTGACGATTCTGCGAACAAACTTCTGAGATACGACGCTAGACGAAACGTCCCTTCAACCTCAGGAATCTTTTTTCAAAGCCATGATAGCTGAGCCACGCGACGCCATAGACGATGACCAAGTCCACGAGGGCCTCGATAACTGAGCCGCCAGGCGACGTAACCGTCCAACCGATCCGACGTGTTCCGACCGCGATCGACGCGGCCACGAACGGGTGAAACAGGTAGATTCCATAGCTGTACTTGCCGCTGGCCCGAAGCCATGACAGAGAAAGCATCCGCTGCGAGAACGAGTTAGGACGCGCTGTCACCGCGATCATTAGGAGCGCAGCGTACAGGCCGGCGGTCAGGGAGTACTTTACGATCTGCACTGCGAACAACCCCCTGCCGGAGACCAGAACGTAAAGGGGTATGGCACCGCAGACCAGTGCTCCGCCCGCACTCCAGCCGAATCGAGACCAGCCGCGGACTCCAGACGGGCCGCGCGCTAGGACCGCCAGAAGCGCACCGGCGCTGAGCGCATCGAGACGACACAGCGTGAAATAGAATGATGAATATCCGCTGGCCTCGATGACAACCCGCGACGCGACCGCCAGCAGCACGCAGCCAACGCAGACTCGCAAGAGCGCGCGACGGTCACAAAGAAATACCACCGCCGGCCACACCAGATAGAACTGCTCTTCCACAGAAAGCGACCAGAGGTGACTAAAGTGCACACCCTCAACCCCGAATGTTGACGGTAGATTCGCCAAATACGTCCACAGCCACCACTGGTGCCGGTCAAGCTGTGACAAGCCAAACCACGCGGGGAACAGCGTGTAAGTGAAAAACACAACGGCAAAGTACAGGGGAAAGGTTCGCAGTGCCCGTCGTGCGTAGAAGTTTGAAAAAAATCCAGCGGAGGACTTCGTATCAAGTAGTTTGCCCGTGATTAGAAAGCCTGAAATCACGAAAAACAAATCAACACCCGTTTGTCCTAGCCTCGACGAGCGCAATAGCAGGTGTGGTATATAGTATTCAAGCTGTGGGAACGCTTGGCCGAAGTGGAACACGAGCACACCGATGACGGCGACGCCACGCAGGCCGTCCAGCGCAGGAATGTGACCGCGGACAGTGGCGGGTGGCGCGAGTCCGGCTTCGGTTGCCGCCACCAGATTATGCACGTGACTCACCACTGGTTACCAAAAATCATTTAACGGGCATGCGTGTGCCAGAAGCAAGGGTCGAAAGTGCCAGCTACGGATCCGGTCGCGCAAAGGGCTGGCGGCCAAGATGCTGTCTCGCCAGCGGTCACGACCATAGCACGTCTCCTTGATGCATTACCAACTGTCGTCTCCCGAGGATCAACCTGTATCTTTCGACACCGCCAGGGGCTGTAGCCCGTCGCTCAAGGGGTCTGGATTAGCCTCGGATTACGCACAGAGGGGCATGACCTCCTTGCGATAAC
>CALBET010000664.1 GCA_937888665.1 uncultured Acidobacteriota bacterium | reverse complement strand
CGGGCTGCTAGGAGCGGGAGGCGAAGCGGGACCGGTCCTGGTCGGCGCCGGGGCTGGGTGCTTTCTTGCGAGACGCTCGCTCGCGCGCCGCTTCGAAATCGCTCACGTCGTGACGCGCTTGGACCTGGGCAAAACGGCGATAGTAGTCGGCGGCCGACACCAGCGCGGCGATGAGCACCACCCACAGGGCGACATAGCCGAGCACGAAGAAGCCCTGCAGGTATTCCCGCCCGAGAATCAGCAGGAGAATCGCGACCACTTGGGACATCATCTTGACCTTCCCGAGTGGTGACGCGGGAATTGTGATGCCGCGCGAATAGGCGACGCTGCGCAACACGGTCACACCCAGTTCCCGTCCCAGGATCACCGCCACCATCCACGCCGGTGCCAACTCCATCTGCACCAACGAGACCAGCGCCGCCGTGATGAGGAGTTTGTCGGCCAGCGGATCCATCAACTGGCCGAAGGTGGTGACCTGCTTCCGGCGACGGGCAAAGAAGCCGTCCAGCCAGTCGGTGAGCGCGGCGAGACCGAAAATGGCCGCTCCCACCAGTTCCTTCCCGTCGAATTTCGTCAGGAGGACGACGACAAGGAGCGGAATGAGAAAAATCCGAGCCAGGGTGAGGCTGTTCGGCAGGTTCATCTGGCTGTCTCCGCCATGTGACTTCCCTTCCAAGTCACCGCCATTCTACCGCCCTCGCGGGTCCGGAACAACCGGCCGATGGTGGCCCCCCGGAGCGGCGACGCTCGTATTTGTTACAATCCGGCGGTCATGAAAGCGGTTATTCTCGCGGGCGGGTTCGGCACTCGGCTTCGTCCGCTCACGCTCGACACGCCGAAACCGATCGTGCCCATCTTCGATCGCCCGTTTCTGTACTACCAGACCGACCTGCTCCGACAGGTACCGGAAATTGATGAAGTCATCTTGAGCCTCAATTACCGGCCGGACCACATTGAAGCGCGGGTCGGCACTGGGACCGAGGCCGGCGTACCGGTGCGTTACATCGTCGAGCCGGAACCCCTGGGTACTGGGGGGGCCATCAAATATGCGTCGAGGGGGATCGACGACACCATACTGGTCTTCAACGGCGACGTCCTGACCACCATCGACCTCCAGGCGGTGGTGCGCACGCATCGCGAGCGTCGCGCCCGGGCCACCATCGTGCTGACCCCAGTGGAGAACCCGTCGGCGTACGGACTGGTGGAGACCGACGAGCAGGGCAACGTCCGCCGCTTCCTCGAAAAGCCGAGTCCGGATGAGATTACCTGCGACACCATCAACGCCGGTATCTACGTGCTGGAGCCGGAGACCTTCGACCGCATTCCCGACGACACCCACTGGTCCATCGAGCGCAAATACTTCCCGTCGCTCGTCGAGCGGTCGGAAACCTTCGTCGCGTATATCGACCGCGGCTACTGGCTCGACATCGGCACGCCGGCCGACTACGTGCGGGCCCACCGCGATCTGATGACGCAACGATGCCCCCTCGGCCCGTTCGCCGGAGAACGTACGGCGACCGTGCACAAGGCGGGCCCCTGTGACGTCGCGGCGGATGCCCAGTTCGACGGCCCCTGTTTTCTCGGCGCTGGCAGCGTGGTGGGCCCAGGCGCACGGATTGGGCCCGAGACCGTGCTCGGTCCCGGCTGCCAGGTCGGCGCCGGCGCCGTCGTTGAACACGCCATCTTGTGGCGCGACACCATCGTCGATGCCGAGTGCGTGGTGCGCGGCGCGGTACTGGGCGCGCGCTGCCGACTCGCTCACCATGCGGAGATCGGGCCCGGCGTGATACTGGGTAGCGACTCTACGATCGGCGCCCACAGCCGGGTGCCTGGAACTCGATAACTGATGTCTTTCGACCCCAGCGTCTTCAAAGCCTACGACGTGCGCGGCCTCTACCCCGAGCAGATCAATGAGGCGCTCGCCGAACAGATCGGGCGCGCGTTCGTCGCCTACATGGGAGCCCACCGCATCGCTGTCAGTCGGGACATGCGCCTGTCGTCGCCCACCCTCACCGCCGCCTTCATCGAGGGTGCGCTGACCCAGGGCGCGGATGTCGTGGACATCGGCCTCAACGGCACCGATCAGATGTATTTCGCGGTGGCCCGCGACGACTACGATGGTGGCGCGCAGATCACCGCGTCGCACAACCCCGGGCAATACAACGGCATCAAACTCGTGGGGCGGCAGGCGCTCCCGCTCAGCGGCGACGCCGGAATTTCAGACATTCGAGACATGTTGCTGCGGGGCGCCGTTCCGGAGCCGCCCGCGGCCCGTGGTCGCTACCGTGAAGCGGCGGTGTTCGACGACTATATTGAGCACGTCCTGACGTTCATCGATCTCGAGTCGATCCGCCCATTCTCACTCGTGCTCGACGCCGGGTGCGGCATGGCCGGCCAGGTGGCGCCGGCGCTCTTCGACCGCCTGCCGTGCCGGACCACGCGGCTCTGCTTCGATGTGGACGGATCCTTCCCCACGCACGAGGCGAATCCGTTGCTCGAAGAGAACCGGCGTGATCTGGTCGAGGCGGTTCGGGCCGGGTCCGCCGACGCCGGCATCGCCTGGGATGGTGATGCCGACCGCTGCTTCTTTGTCGACGGCGACGGGGAGTTCGTGTCAGGCGACTTCATCACCGCGCTCTTGGCCGAGGCGTACCTGCGGAAGGCGCCCGGTGGGAAAATTCTCTACGACGTGCGGGCCAGCTGGGCGGTGAAGCACACCGTGACCGCCCACGGTGGCGAAGCGTTGATGAACCGTGTCGGCCACGCGTTCTTCAAGAAGCGCATGCGTGACGAGAATGCCGTGTTCGGCGGCGAGGTCACCGGCCATTACTATTTTCGCGACTATTTCTACGCCGATAACGGATTTATTCCGGCGCTCCTGCTGCTGGAGCTGATGTCCGTGCGGGGCCAGTCGCTCAGCGGGTTGTTGGCGCCGTTGCGCGAGCGGTATTTCATCTCGGGTGAGATCAACACGACGCTGGATGACCAGCGACGTGTCCCGGAGAAGCTCGCCGCGCTCGCCGCCCGCTACGCGGACGCCACCGTGTACACCATGGACGGGATCTCGGTGGAGTACCCAACCTGGCACTTCAACGTGCGTCCCTCGAACACCGAGCCGTTGCTCCGGCTGAACCTCGAAGGGTCCACTCAGGAAGAAATGGAGTCGCGGCGAGACGAAGTGCTCGACCTGATCCGAGCCTGAGGCACAGGGGCGGCATGGGCTCGCGCCCGATTCACGGTGGGCGCGTCGTACGATAGACTTGCGCGTCCATCACCTGCGCCACGGGGCCGGCTCGCGCCGGTTGGAGCAGGGGTTGTCGTGCATCAGCGGGAGTAGCTCAGTGGTAGAGTCACGGCTTCCCAAGCCAAACACACCTCTACCCTCTTGTGCCTAAAGGCCCTGTTTCTGGGGTTTCTTGTCATTTCAGACCCCGACTTATCCCCTCCTGGGGTGGGGTGTTCTGGAAAAAGTGGCACAAAGTGACACAGGGCGCTCGACGGGTTTACTTGAAGGCGTCCGGGCTCTCAGCCCACCCGTCACCCAATGCGCGCTCTGCGTCCTCGTCGTGCACCTCGACCAGCTCCTTCGTGGCGTGATAGAGCGTCTTGGGATACTCGGCGCTGTCCACTTTCCTTCCGAGCAACCCGAGCAGGCGGACGGCCCGGCTTGTCAACCGATGGCACGTATCCTCCGGGCTCTGATATGAGTCATTCGGCTTCACGGGCAGGACGAGGCCGA
>CALBET010000663.1 GCA_937888665.1 uncultured Acidobacteriota bacterium | reverse complement strand
TTCTTGATGCCCGGGAGCCCGCTGGATCTTGTGGGCGTGGCCAGTTACGAGATGTTCTTCCGCGGCGCGCTGGACAAGGTGGGGGCCCACGCCGACATGCTCAACTCGGGCGAGTTCAAGACGGCCGCGAACGTCTACACGGAGACGACCATGACGCCGGCCCATCGCGAGATGGCGGAGTCGCTCAACCGTGACCTGTACGAGCAGATCATCGACGGGATCGCTGACGGTCGGGGCAAGACGAAGGCGGAGGTCCGGCGTCTGGTCGACGAAGGGCCGTTTTTGCCGGATGACGCGCTCGCGGCGGGCCTGGTCGACGCGTTGGTGTACGCCGACGAGGTGAAGCAGCAAGCGCCGTTCGACGAGGTGAACTGGCGGGTGATCGCCGACCGCGACTATCGACAGATCGGGCTCGAGTCGGTCGGCCTGAACCGCGGACGAGGCATTGCCCTGATCTACGCCGTTGGGGCGATCAACTCAGGGAGCGGTGGGGTCGGCCTGGCGGGCGGCGAGGTGCTGGGGTCTGACACGCTGGTGGAGGCCATACGCGCCGCACGCGACAACGACTCGGTGCGCGCGATCGTGCTCCGCATCGACAGTCCGGGCGGGTCGGCGGTCGCCTCTGACGTGATCTGGCGCGAGGTGATGCTGGCGAAGCAAGACAAGCCGGTCATTGCGTCCATGTCTGACCTCGGGGCGTCTGGCGGGTACTACATTGCGATGGGTGCCGACGCGATCGTGGCGCAGCCGGCGACGCTGACGGGGTCCATCGGTGTCGTGGCCGGCAAGATCACGACCGGGGGCACCTACGAGAAGGTGGGGATCAACATCGAGCCGGTGAGCCAGGGGCGGTTTGCCGAGATCTACTCGCCGGTGAGGCCGTTCTCGGACGACGAGCGGGCCAAGATGCAGGAACACATCGACGCCATCTACGAACAGTTTTTGACGAAGGCGGCGGAGGGACGGGGCACCACCCGTGACGCCATACACGAACTGGCGCAGGGCCGGGTCTGGACCGGCCGGCAGGCCAAGGAACGTGGGCTGGTGGACGAACTGGGTGGGCTGGGTCGCGCCATTGCGCTGGCGAAGGAGCACGTCGGCATTGATGCGGAGGAAGAGGTCGAGCTGATCGTCTATCCGCGGCCGAAGAGTCTGTTCGAAATGCTCAACGAGGGATTCACTGTGACGCAGGCGGCGGCCCGGTTGGGGTGGTTGCCGGTGTCGCCGGCGGTGATCGAGGCCGTTTCGGCGCCGATGCAGTTGTTCCGGCGCGGCGAGCCGCTGGCCCTGATGCCCGGCGTGTTCACCCCATGAGCTTTCCTGGGGAGGCGCCGGTGTGGCGCAGGCCTTCAGGCCTGCGATCGCACGGCTAAAGCCGTGCGCCACAAGGGGACTGGCCTGCGATTGCACGGCTAAAGCCGTGCGCCACAAGGGGACTGGCCTGCGATTGCACGGCTAAAGCCGTGCGCCACAATGGGCCTCCCGTGTTGTTTTCCTGGCGAGGCGTTCGTCTGGCCAGGCGCGAGGAGGGAGCAGCCAGGTGGGCTGTGACCGACGAAGCAACGCCGCCAGGCGGACGCCTCGCCAGGAAAACGCTACACGACGGCCTGGGCGAAGGCGGCCATGTTGATGTCGATGAACAACTTGGTCTTCGCTTTTTGCATGTAGGCGGCGAAGAACTGGCTCTGGCGCTCGGCGGTGAGCTGGGTGCGTAGGGTCTCGCGGGCGGTCGCGAAGTCAGCGTCGGACGCCTCCTGGCGTTCGAGCACGCGCAGCACGACGGCGGTGTTGCCGGTGAGAATGGGCGCGCTCGTCTCGCCCACCGGGAGCGCGAAGGCGGCCGCCTCCACGGCGGCATTGAGCCCGATGCCCGGAATCGCGGTGCCGCGTGTCAGCAGGCCGCTGGTGTTCACCTCGAGACCCGCCTCCTGGGCGGCTAGTTCGAACTCGGCATCTGAAGTCGGTGTGAGGAGGGTTACGATCTCGGCGGCCCGTGCCTGCGCCGCGACGAACGCCTTGCGGCGGATCACATCGTCGCGCAGCCGGGTTTCGATTTCTTCGAGGGGCGGCACATACGGGTCCTGGATGCCGGTGACGGTGACAAAGGCGGGCCCTGTCGGGGTCTGGATCGGGCCGGCGACCTGGCCCTCCGCGAGCTGAAACGCCTGAGCGGTGACCTCCGAGGAGAAGCCGAGCCCAAGAATCGGCTCACCCGGTGCGGCGAACGCGCTCTCCTGCGCCTCGAGACCGCGGCGGCTGGCAGCGACGTCCAGGTCCGCCGCGGTCGTGATCTCCAGGGCCATGGCGTCGGCCAGCGCCCTCGCGCGTGCGTCCGCGCTTTCCTGCTTCAGCAGGTCGACGATGGTCGCGCGCACACTCTCCAGCGTCTGCGAAACCCCGCCGGTCTTCTCCGTCGCCTTGATCACGTGAATGCCGATGATGCTGGTCACCGGGTCGCTGACCTGGCCCTGCTCGAGCGCGAAGGCGGCGTTTTCAAATTCCGGGGGCAACTGTCCAGGCGCGATCTCCCCGAGGTCGCCGCCAAGCGCTTTCGTGCCCTCGTCCTGGGAGTGTTCCAGGGCCAGCGCGGCGAAGTCGGCACCCGCTCGTGCCTCGGCCACGATCGCCTCAGCCTGCGCCTGCACGGCGGCGGTGTCCTCACCGGTGGTGCGCAGCAGGATGTGACTCGCCCGCAGGGTGGTGGGCTCGGTGTAACGGTCGAGGTTGTTGTCGTAGTACGACTGTATGTCAAGGTCGGTCGGCGTGAACGCGGCCTTCAGCGCCGGGACGTCGATGAGCACGAAACGCAGACGCCGCTTTTCCGGCACGAGGTAATCACTGGCGCTCTGGTCGTATAAGGCCGCGACGTCGTCGTCGTTCGCCTCCAACCCTTCGCGGAAATCGTCGGCCCGGAATGACACGGCACTGACCCGGACCTGCTCGTTGCGGTTGACGTACTCCTGCCGCAGGTCGTTGTCGCTGATGGTGATCCAGTCGGTGACCGCCGCCTGAAGCCGCTCGAGCGTGAGCGACCGCCGGACGTTGTCTTCGAACTGCGCCGGGGACGTTGGCGGCTGCTGGACGCGCAGCAGCTGCAGGTATGCCTCCTCGCCGACAAACCGTCCGTTCTGCTGGAACGCGGGCAGCGACACGATGCGTTCGCGAACCTCGGCGTCGCTCACGGTGAAGCCCAGTCGCTGGGCTTCCGCCAACGCCGCATATTCGTCGATCATCTGCTGCAGCAGCTGACGGTCGACACCCATCGACTGGAGAATCTCCGAGGTGATCTCGCCGCCGGATTGCGTCTGGTAGCTCTGGAGCTGTTGCAGATAGACGGTCCTGAACTGGCCGACGGTAATCTCTTCGTCTCCGACCTGCGCGAGCACGTCCGTCATGGCGCCGGTCACCTCAGGCGCCTGTTGCACGAAGGAGGGGACATACAGGAACACGAAGGCGAGACAGACCAGCGCCAGGCTCCACTTCAGCCAGCCTTTATGCTGACGCATGCGATCGAGCATCGTCATCGTTCGTCGACTCCTGCTAAGCAGCGCGGCTTCCGCCGGGCTGCGCTCGTCTGGCGTCACCCCTCCAGAGGGGCGTGCCATGCCGTCATTCCAATTCGGTTATCGACCGCCGGTGCGGTTCACGACCCTGCGTCGGACCACAGGTTCGACCCGATGCCCGGAAATGGCCGTATCGACAAGCGGCTCAACATTCCATTTTACGTCAGCCGGCGACGTGGCGGCAACCCGATGGCGTGACGCGGTTGGGAGGTCGCTGACACGCCGGTCAGCTGTCGTCGAGATTTGGGCAAGAAATCGGCCAGTTCTGAGCCTGACGGCGCCCGCCGGTCCCTTGGCCCGGTCCGGTGGTCTCCAACTGCACGTGAAATGCACTGGTCTGGTGCGGTCCAGAGCACCAAACATGTTATATTTGCAGAGACTGAAGGACTTAGGGGAACTGACAGAAACGAAATCGTAAGTGGTCCCGTTCGCAATTGCGGTGAAGCACGGAAGACGACAAGACGCCCGTTCCGTCAGGCCCACTCAAGGAGAGCACCGGGCAGTACGTGCCCTCGCCCAGGCGGGGTCGTGCCTACCCTGGTGCGGGATGTATCGGCGATTCCACGCCGCTGTGGTTGCAAACGGGGCGACATAGCATGCCGGCACGGGGGCACAGCAGGAGGTTACGACCACGCCACGCCGTGCCTCGCTCTGACCTGACGCTCGCCGTTTTTCATCATCCTACCTCGGACGTTCAGACCCACGTGGCGGCGCTGCAGCGGCTCAAGCGCTATCGGGTCGTCTGCCGCCCGCATCGGGAGGCGTCCGCCGGGCTGAGGGGGAGCAGCGTCGGGGCGGTTGGTGCGGTCTTCTGGGAGCTGTCACCCGGGCGACGACCGAACTGGCGTCGCCTCCGGACCATCGCCGGCGGCATGCCGGTCGTGTCCTACTCGGCCGATCCGGCCGTGGCGGTGACCGAGCGCTCGCGCCACATCGGTTTCGCGACTCATTTGACGGCCCCGCTGGACCCCGTTGACATCGCCCACCAGATTGCGCTGGCGGCGCCCGGGGACCTGGCCACACGTTGGCGTCGGACGCAGACGCCGCTGCTACGGTTCCTCGGTCGGGTCCGGATGTTCACGCAGATCGCCCGTCACGTCGCGGCGCCACTCGAACCGATGCCGGTGGCCGAGGCGCTGGTGGGGCGCGCGGCGTCGTGGTTGCCGGCGCCGCACTGGGCGGTCGTCGGCCCCGACGCGGTCGGGTCGCCGACCCTGTTGGCCAGTTCGCATCTGCCCGTCGAACTCGAATTGGCGGTCCGCTCCCTGGGAGCGGACGTGATGCGTTCGGGGCACGAGGCGGGGTCTCGGAACCTGCGCGACGAGCGGCGCGGCCGCGGCGCTCCGACAGCCGCGGCGATTGCGATCCCGCTCCGCTGTCGCGGGCGCACGGTCGGAGCGCTGGTGGGCACCGACAGCGCCAGCTCGACGCGCGTGCCCGCGTTGTCTGCGCGGGTCCGAGAGGCGCTCGGCACCCTGTTCGAGCCCGCCGCGATCGCGCTGGATAACGCAGTTCGGATGCAACGGGCGCAGGCCCTGACCGTCACCGACGACCTGACCCAGCTCTTCAACTCCCGCTATCTGTCCGAGGTGCTTCGCCGCGAAGGCAAGCGGGCGGTGCGCACCAGGCAGCCGTTGTCGTTGTTGTTCATCGACCTTGATGGCTTCAAGGAAATCAACGACACGCGCGGGCATCTGTATGGCAGCCGCGCGCTCGTGGAGGCCGGTGCGGTCATCCGAGACTGCGCGCGCGAGACTGACATCGTCGCTCGGTTCGGAGGCGACGAGTTCGCGGTGGTGTTGCCGGATACGGGCAGCGACGGGGCCATGGTGGTGGCCGATCGCGTCCGGTCGCGCATCGCGGCGTACGAATTTCTGGCGGCGGAAGGGTTGAACTGTCGGCTGACCGCGTCAGCCGGCGTCGCGACATTGCCTGATCTGGTGCCAACCGTCGATCACCTGCTGCAGGCGGCCGACGACGCGATGTACTGGGTGAAGGCGCATGGCAAAGATGGCATCCAGCTGGCGGAGGCGGTGGCGTAGGCGCCACGAGTCGAGCTCAGTGGTTGTGGCGAGGAGGACTATTTCTGTTGGGTGTCCGTTCGTTGTTCGCGTTGTTCTCTAGTGACCTGGCAATTGATCTCGGCACCGCCAACACGTGCGTCTACGCGCGCGGCAAGGGGATCATCGTCAACGAGCCGTCGATCGTGGCCATCAACAAGGTCAACGGTCACATTGAGGCGGTCGGGCGTGAGGCGAAGGAAATGCTGGGGCGCACGCCCGGCAAC
>CALBET010000662.1 GCA_937888665.1 uncultured Acidobacteriota bacterium | reverse complement strand
CGCAGCCTGACCGCCGAGGAGCAGCTTGAGCGCCGTATGCTCGCCGACGACATCAGAGGTCGCATCTTCGAGCTGGAGGAAGTTCGTCCCTGGGAGCGTGACCCGCAAGGCTACGCGACATTGCTGTCCACGACGCTGGCCAGCCAGGCGTTGTTCGACTTCGCCCCGGTCGAGGAGCGAGCCCGCCGGGTGGTCTCCAAGCTCCGCCAGACACCGCGGCTCATCGAGGCCGCACGGACCAACGTCGAAGACCCTCCCGGCATTTTCATCAAGACCGGGGCCGAGCGGTTCGACGGTGTCGTAACGTTCATCGAACGCGACCTGCCCCGCGCATTCCGGCGCCTCGAAGACCTCCATCTGTTGGGCGATCTCGCCGATGCGGCGACAGAGGCGACCGGCGCTATCCGGCGCTACACCACCTACTTACGCGATATCCAGGCGCCCCGGAGCCGAGCGACCTTTCGGCTGGGTCGGGAGCGGTTTGAAGGCCGTCTCCGGCATCAGGACGGCATCGGCGTCAGCGCTGAGCGCCTGCTGGCCATTGCGGAACTTGAGCTGAGCCGGACCCAGGAGCGGTTCCGCGAGGTGGCCGCGAAGATTGATCCAAAGGCCGAGGCGCCTGAGGTGTGGTCTGGTGTCAAGGCGCGCCATCCCGCGCCCGGCGAACTCGTGGACACCGTCCGCGCACAGCTCGCCGACCTCCTCACGTTCGTGCAACACCACGCGATTGTCACCGTACCGGAGACCGAGCCGATCATCGTGGCCCCGACCCCGGACTTCTACCGCTGGACCGCGGCCAGTCTGTGGAGCTCAGGCCCGTTCGAGCCGAAATCGCTGCCGTCGTACTTCTACGTGACCGACGCGGATCCGTCCTGGTCCGCCGAGCGAACCGAGCAGCATCTTCGCGACCTCAACGCGGCGACCCTCTTGTCGGTTTCAGTACACGAGGCGTATCCGGGACATTTTCTCCATCGCAGCCACCAGCGCCGCGTCGAGCGACTGGTCCGGAAGTCCACGCTCTTTGCCCCGGTGTCGCTCGTGGAGGGCTGGGCGCACTACTGCGAGCAGATGATGGTGGAACAGGGCCTGGCCAGGGACCATGACAGCCGCGAGCTTGGTCAGATCGCGGAGATGCTGTTGCGTCTCGCGCGGATGGTCGTCGGCATACGGCTGCACACCGAAGACATGTCAGTCGAGCAGGGTGTCCGTTTCTTCCGGGAGGAAGCGTACCTGGAAGAGGTCGGTGCGCGCCGCGAAGCGGAACGCGGGACCTTTGACCCGGCGTACGTCCTCGACGCTGCCGGTCGCCTTATGCTGCGCAAGTTCCGCGATGACGTCCAGGCGCGCGAGGGCTCGTCGTTCTCCCTCAAGTCGTTTCATGACCGCTTGCTCGGACACGGCTCGGTTCCCATCTGGCTCCATCGCACGCTGATGCTCGGCGACACCGGCGACGAGTTGCTGGATTGACGCTTCCCCGCGCCAGCCGCTACCATCAGACCCTCCGACACCAGGACGCCTGACCTCCGGACCCAGGAGCTGCACAGCATCACATGCCACTCTACGAATACCAGTGCGACGCTTGCGGGCATCGTTTCGAGCAGATCCGGAAGTTCTCAGACCCGCCGCTCACCGTCTGCCCACAATGCGACGGCGTCATCCGCAAGCTGGTCTCCTCCCCGGCCTTCCAGTTCAAGGGCACGGGTTGGTACGTCACCGACTACGCCAACAAAGGGCGCTCGGGCGCAGAGGCATCGGAAGCAGGGAAGACGTCCGACGACAAGAACACCAAGACCGACGACAAGAACACCAAGACCGACGACAAAAAGGCCACCGACAGCAAGTCGACCGAGACGAAGGGCACAGCCACGGCGCCGTCCTCCTCTTCCACCGCTAGTACGACCTCCGGCAAGAACGGCTCGTCTTCCAGCGACTGACACGCCCGTCTCCCGCGTTCCCTGGTTCGCCTTGTCGCGTGGGTGCCGTCCCATCACCAAGGCACCGTTTCAGCCCCCTCACCGGCTCTCCCAAATCAACCCAGATACAATGTAGGCCATGCTCGACCCTGCGCTGCTCCGCGATGAGGACTCAGACATCGGCAGACGTTTGGCCCAGCGCGGGGACGGTCTCGACGCCGTCGTGGGCGAGTTGCGCAGACTCGACAGCGAGCGCCGCGCCATTCTGCCGATTCTGGAAGCGGCGCGTCACGCCAAGAAGACGCTCGGAGCTCAGATCGGACAGGCCAAGCGGGACGGCCAGCCAGCCGACGCGCTGATGGAGGCTGGGCAGGCGCACACGGCCACTATCGAGGCCGAAGAAGTGCGGCTGGGCCATGTCGAACAGGCGCGCCAAGCGCTCCTGCTCAGGCTGCCCAATCTCGCGCACGAGTCGGTGCCGGTCGGGGCCGGCGAGTCTGACAACGTCGAGGTCCGTCGCCACGGCGACCCGCCGACGTTTGATTTCGCTCCCCAGTCCCATGCCGAGCTTGGCCCGGCGCTTGGCATCATCGACTTCGAGCGCGGG
>CALBET010000661.1 GCA_937888665.1 uncultured Acidobacteriota bacterium | reverse complement strand
AATGGGGGCGCGTACACGAACTCGGGCGGATACGCGGGCGGGAACTCGGGCGGAAACTTCATGTCGCAGTTCGGGAACTTCCGCCCGTACGACAAGGAGTTTTCGCCGACTCCACTCCCTGACGACTTGATGGACCGGTGGGACCGTACCTTCGTCGCGCCGGACGCGAGCAAGATCGGCGAGGACCCGCTGGTGCAGTCGCGGATCCGTCTGGGGCAGAACGCCATCCAGCGCGGCGCGGCCTCCCACGGGACGCTCTTGACCCCTGGAGTGCAGCAGGGAATCGCGGGATGGGCAGGGGACGTCGCCTCTGAGGAATACGGCAACATCTGGGGCCGTGCACGGTCGGAGTTCGGCGATGCCTACGAGATGTTCGAGGGCGACCGCAGCCGGCGACAAGGGGTCGCGGGGGACACATTCAACCGCGAGCTCGGGACGTTCGGCACGAACTACCAAGTGAACCTCGACAACCAGACCATTCCGTTCGGGTGGGCGGTCCAGGGGCGCCAACTCAGCCAGGGCGACCGGAGTCTGTCGCAGGGCGACCGACGTCTGAGCCAAGGGGACCGTTCCCTCGACATGCAGGATCAGGACGCGCAGTTCAACCGCAACCGGATGGGGTACCTCGACGACTTCAATATGTGGCACACGCTAGAGTCGGACTGGTACGACCGGCAATTCAGAACGGCCGCACAGGGGAGGCCGAATTAAGCCATGCCACCAAATAACCTTGGCTACGCGAGCCGCGCCGCCGACCTGATTCTCCAAAAGGGTCAGGCGCTCTCGATGAAGGACTTCAACCGCGCGTCGGCGATGACGCAGGCCGTCCAACAGATCCCCGGCAACTTCCGTGGGATGTTGCAACAGCGCGACCAGCGGAGTGACCGGGCGGAACAGTCACAGGTCCGTGGCGCGCAGATGGAGGCGTATCAGGCAAACACCCGACGCACGAACGCCGAGACGGACCGAGGCGAGCGCGAGGACGACGAGAGCGAGGCGATACAAGACGTCTTCCGCGTGACGCCGCAATTGCCGACTGGCGGGCAGGACTGGGACACGATCATTCCCGCGATCGCGAAGATCAGCCCAGAGAAGGCGGAGGCCGCTCGGGCGCTGCAGCGAGAGGAGGAAACCCGCTCGCAAAACATCCTCAAAGAGAAGAACGAGTTCGTCCTCGGGGCGATCTTCGGTGTGAAGGATCAAGCCGGATGGGACGGGGCCAAAAAACGCCTCGGAGAAAAGAACCCTGAACTCGCCAAGGGGCTCCCTCAGGTGTTCGACCCTGAGTATCAGGATTTGCTATTGCGAGAGTTGATTGGGACGCGCGCCTGGATCGAGAGCAAGCAGAAGCCTCCCCCTGAGTTGGAGCTGGTGACGTTTACAAACCCAGACGGGTCTGAGACGCAGGAATATATAGAGAGGAGACTAGGGAATTCACGGACCGGGGCCGCGCCGGCGGAACCTGCACCCGGCCAGTTCGACATGGAGCGCGAACTCTACAACGCGAAGATATCTGGGGACACGGCGCAGTATCGATCCCTTCTGGAAGTGCTGCGCGACTTCAAAGGCTCTGATGCCACTGCGAAAAACGCGCAGGGGAGGACGCAGGAAGAGGTGACCGAGGCGGTCAAGTGGCGGTTCAACGAGCGCAAAGACCTCATGGCGGTCTTCGCCGCCGCTGCGGGCACGGCGGAGGACCGTGCAGGGTTGAATGCTGCCCAGACCCGCATCTTCATAGACCTTCCAGGCGGGCGAGGCCGAACGGGCCCGTTCACGTCGGCAGAGAAAGCCGCCGCCTACGAGGAGGTCGACGTGACGTACAACTACCTGCTCGGCATGGGGCCAGAACCCGCCCAAACACCGAGAGACCCTAGAGCGGTAGTCGGCGGGGTCGACCAGTCGAAGGTCGTTGTCCCCCCGGGGAGCACGCGCGAGAAGCTCCTGTGGCGTCGCACGTCTGGCGTTGGTTCAGAGCCTCGTCGCGGCCAGCCTCCGGGGGCCGTCGCCCCGCCGCCCGTCCCGGCGTCACCAGCGGCCGCGCCAGGGCGCACCTCGGGTCCGCCTGCCGGCGCCCCACCATCGGCCGGGGCCAGTCCGTTGCCGTCCTCCATCGCCGTGGGGGATATCTACGTAGTGAACGGGCAGCGGCATCGCGTGGAAAGTATGGGCGACGGTCAAGTCTCGGCGATCGGCGAGACCGGAGACCCGAAGGTCGGCGACCTCCTGTTCGACGGCGGCGAGTGGGTCAAGATCACATCTATTTCAGGTGACGATGTCCGCGTAATGCCTGTCGGCCAGTAATGGCGAGACAGGCGCCAATCACCGGGGACGGCTCTCGGACGCTGTCACGTCGGTCTATCGCGGCCACTCCGACAGAGGAGCGGACGATCTCGCTGCGCGGGATCCGGTCACAGACATCCGCGCCGCCCGAGGAGCGGACGATCTCCCTCCGGTCGTTAGCGCCACCGGTGCGCGAGGCGCGCACGATCTCGATGGCGACCCTCAAAGGTGGCCTCCTTGAACCCGGGAACATCGACCTCTACGGGCAACCCGAGGTCCCGAACGCGGACGGGTCGATCAGTACGGTTGACAGCATCAGCGCGGGCTTCGGCGGGAAGGAATATCTCTTATCGCGGGTCACGCCGGACGGGCGACACCTCTCGACAGACGATGCCATAGCGGAGTTCCGGAAAACTGGGAAACATCTCGGGGTCTTCGACTCGCCCGAGAGTGCAGACCGGTTCGCGTCGCAACTCCATGAGGACTACGCGGCCGGGAAGTACCGCCACGTCAGTTATCCGCCCGCCGCCGCCACGCGCGGGATGATGACGCCGTCTCGTCAGACTGACCTTGGGCCGCGCACGTGGGGCGAGGTGGCCTCCGACGTCGGGATCGTGACCACCAAGACCGTCCTCGGGATACCGCAAGTCATGGCGGGTGCCGCCGATCTGGCGACCTACGTGGCAAACCCGTGGTTGGGGTACGGCCAGATCTCGAAGGACCTCTCAAAGAAGGGGCTCAACCCGACCACGTCGAGCGCGATGCTCGATGTCTTCTACTCCCGGCAGCAGAAGCGAGCGAAGCAGAACGTCTCAGCGGCGGCAGAGGGCTCCACGGGCGTGGTCGACACCTTGCTCAATACCGCGGTCGCGGCGATGCAGAACCCGTCCGTGATTGCCGAAACGACCGCTGTCTCCGCGCCGTACATGTTGGCGGGGGCCGGGATCGCGCGTCTCCTGATGGCGGCAAATGCGATTCCAGCGGCAGTGGCGACGCGCCTCGGCACAGAAGCCGCGGCGATCGCTGGTGCGGTCGGAGAAGGGGCCGTGTCTGGCCTTCTGAGCGCGGAGGCGGCGCGCCAGGAGAGCCCAACCGGAACCATCAGCCACGGGCAGACCGGCGCCGCGTTCGTCTCTGGTGCCCTCACAGGCGGTATTGGCGTGGTCGGGGCGCGCATGGCGAAGGCAATGGGCGTCG
>CALBET010000660.1 GCA_937888665.1 uncultured Acidobacteriota bacterium | reverse complement strand
CCTCACCATCGCTGACGCGATCGGAAGCACCGTCGTGCTCGACGACCAGCTCGTCCAGAGCGATGCGTCGCGAATGAACTGGCTGCGCGCCTTCATGATGGAGTGTGCGACCAGGTTCCAGATTCTGGTTTTCACCTGCCGCCCAGAGGAGTACGAGCCCGCGGAAACCGGAGAAGAGCCGGCATTTAGGTCGGTCGACCTTGCAGGACACATCAGCCGATCTCCGTAGGGTCGGTGTCCACGGCCGCGACGACTGGCGAGCTGGAACGGCCACAAGAAGATTCGTTGGCCCTCGTTGTGTCGGTAGAGAATAGCGCGCCCCTGCGCGGCGGGGAGGGCGGCGTTGGCCCCGTCGTGTCGCCAGACGGCGCGTGGGTGGGCTTTGTGGACGCACAGACCCAGCGCCAGTTGCTGAAAGTGTTAATCTTCGGCGGGTCGCCGGTGGCGCTGACCGAGGTCACGGCTTCGATCCTCGGTGTAACCTGGGGCGCCGACGACCAGATCATCTTTAGCACCGTCAGCGGCGGGGTGTTCCGGGTGTCGAGTGGGCGATGTCTACCAAGCCCGCGACACCAAGCTCGACCGTGACGTGGCGCTGAAGGTGCTGCCGGAGGCGTTCACGGCCGAGCCCGACCGGCTGGCGCGCTTCGAGCGAGAGGTTGTAGTCCAGGAAGTGCGTTGCGCCATTGCGATGTAGATCGCGGATTCTGATAGCGAAGCGTCACGTCAACTCGTTCAACAAAGGAGTGAGAACAATGGCTTTGGGTGACTTGGTGATAGATGAAACGGGTACGGTTACCGGGGTGCGTGTGGTGTCGGTCGACGCATCCGGTACGACGCTCGAAGTTTGCCTGCAGACCACCGGAACGATCCGTGGTGTGGCGGAGACATGTTTTTGGACGTATACCCAACTCATAAGACCAGATGGATCGGTCTACGGCGCGGGGCAAGGAGTCCTGACCACGAAGGACGGTGACGTAATTCAGCTTATTGGACACGGCTCTGGACAAGCCCCGCCGCCTGGTGGCACGACCAAGTTTCGTACGATGATCCATCCGCACTCCGTGTCAGCGAAGTATGCCGATTTGAATAGCATCGGGTTGGTCGGCGAGTACGACGTGGGTCCAGACGGGAATGCGGTCAACAAATGTTGGGAGTGGAAGTAACCGCCTAGTAGGACGATAGTAACGACGGGGCGCGGAGCGACTCCCTGGAGCGGTTCCGTGGCCCCTATCGCCTCTGCCTGAGTACGACCGGGGGTGGCGATGCCAGCGTCCGCGTCTTGGTTTCGCGGTTCGGCGACGACTTTGGCGCCAGACGAGGCAACGTAGTTCATCGAAATCTCCGAGCCATATGGTTCTGACCGCGGGCACCCGCCTCGGCCACTACACCGTCTCCGCCCTCATCGGCGAGGGGGCATGGGCCAGGTTTGGCAAGCGACGGACACCACGCTGAACCGCCAGGTTGCGCTGAAGATCCTGCCGGATGCCTTTGCGGACGATCCGGATCGTCTCGCCCGATTCCAACGGGAGGCGCAGGTGCTCGCCTCACTGAACCATCCCAACATTGCGGCCATCTACGGCATCGAGCAGGGCGACGACACCCGCGCCCTGGTGCTGGAGTTGGTGGAAGGGCCGACTCTCGCCGACCGGATCGCGAAGGGACCCATCCCGTTGGACGAGGCGCTCCCAATAGCAAAGCAGATCGCTGAGGCGCTGGAGGCCGCGCACGAGGTGGGGGTCATCCACCGCGACCTGAAGCCCGCGAACATCAAGGTGCGGCCGGACGGAACGGTGAAGGTGCTGGACTTTGGGTTGGCGAAGGCGCTCGATCCAATACCTGAAGGCGACCCCTCCCAGTCACCCACGATGACGGCATCGATGGGCGGCACTCGCGAAGGCGTCATTCTGGGCACTGCCGCCTACATGTCGCCGGAACAGGCGAGTGGCACGCCTGTCGACAAGCGCGCTGACATCTGGTCCTTCGGAGTGGTGCTGTTCGAGATGCTGACCGGCACGCGGGCCTTCGACGGCGAGACGGTGTCGCACGTCCTGGCGGCGGTGTTGAACAAAGAGCCCGACTGGACCGCGCTGCCGAACGGGATACCAACCGCACTCCAGACGCTGCTCCGCCGCTGCCTGGCGAAGGAACGGCGGGCGCGTACCCCCGACATCGCGGTCGCGCGGCTCGATATTGACGACGCCATGACGGAGGACCTCCACGCGGTCGCCGTGCCTCCTCGCCAGGCATGGCAGTGGACCGCGTTGCTGACACTGGGAGCCGCGGCGGCGGCCGCTGTCACGGGCGTCACGGTCTGGACATTGACACGCCCGGCGCCCCCTCCGGTCGCCCGTTTCTCGATTCCGTTGACGGCCGATGAATCCTTCACGACCGGGTCCCAGCATTACCTCGCCATCTCCCCAGACGGGAAACAGATCGTCTACGTCACCAATGGCAATGGACTGACGCTCCGTGCCATGGATGAGCTTCAGGGCAGGCAGATTGCGACCGGCACCGAACCATTTTTTTCACCAGACGGCCAATGGGTTGGGTTCACCCAAGGCGGTGAGTTGAGGAAGGTGTCGACCAACGGCGGCGCGCCGGTCGTGTTGGGGGATCGCCCCCGGCGGGCGATGGGTGCCACCTGGGCCGGTGACGACACGATTCTCTTCGGGCAAGGCCCCGAGGGCATCTGGCAGGCAGCGGGAACCGGCGGGACGGTGGCGTCCGTCATTTCCGTGGAAGAGGGCGAAGAAGCCCACGGTCCTCAGATGCTCCCGGGAGACGAGTGGGTGCTGTTCACGTTGCGCCCGGCTGGCGCGACCTCGTGGGACGAGGCCCAAACCGTCGTGCAGTCGCTGGCGAGTGGTGAGCGGCGAGTGCTCATGAACGGCGCCAAGGACGCGCGCTACGTGCCAACGGGTCACCTGGTCTATGCGGTGGGGGGCTCGCTGCGAGCGGTGTCGTTCGATGTCGACACGCTGTCGGTCCGGTCGGACCCGGTGACACTCGTCGAGGGTGTGGGAGGCGAACCATCCATGCCGTTCGCGCAGTTCAGTCTCTCGACCACCGGAATCCTGGTGTACGCCCTGGGTCCGGGGGGCGACAGGGAGTTGACCTGGGTTGACCGGGACGGTCGAGAGGAGCCACTTCCGGGACTGAGCCCGGGCCAATTCGCGCACCCGCGTCTGTCCCCTGACGGCACCGAGGTGCTGGTGCCCGTCTCCGAGAATGCGGATCTCGGGAGTGGTCCGTCCGACTTGTGGGTGTTCAACCTCGCGAGCGGCAGATTCCGAGCGATTACCTTCGGCGGGAACAATCGATATATGCCGACCTGGTCGCCTGACGGTTCCCAGGTCGCGCATGCCGATGGATCCTCTCCCACGCGTGTACTGGTGACACCGTCTGATGGCAGCGGCCGGACCGAGACCATACTGGAGCAACGCGGCGTCTACCCGACATCGTGGGCGCCTGACGGACAGACCCTGTCACTCTATGGCAACGGCCCTGGAACGCGAGACGATCTCCTCATGCTGCCGGTGGATGGAAACGGAGCACCGGAGCCGTTTCTGGCGACGCAGTTCAGAGAGCGTGCGGGTGCATTTTCGCCAGATGGCCGCTGGCTCGCGTTCGTCTCCGACAAGTCGGGGCAGGATGAGATCTACGTGAGCCCGGTCGGTCCTGGCACGGAGCACCTGCTCTCGAACGACGGCGGGGGCGAGCCTGTCTGGTCTCGCGACGGGAGGGAACTCTTCTATCGCGTCGGAAACCAGATGATGGCGGTGCAGGTCGACACGA
>CALBET010000659.1 GCA_937888665.1 uncultured Acidobacteriota bacterium | reverse complement strand
GATTTGATGGCCGAAATGCGGGCGCAGGCGGAACGGTTCGGGGCCGAAATCATCAGCGGAGACGTGACCGCCGTGGAACTCGGCTCGGCGCCCTTCACCCTGCACGTCAGCGATACCGTCGAGCAGACCAAGGCGCTGATCATTTCGACCGGAGCGTCGGCGCGCCTGCTCGGGCTGCCCTCGGAGCGGACGTTGATGGGACACGGCGTGTCCACTTGCGCGACGTGCGACGGATATTTCTTCCGCGAAAAGCCGATCGTGGTGGTGGGTGGCGGTGATTCGGCCCTGGAAGAAGCCACCTTTCTCACGAAGTTCGCCTCACACGTGACCGTCGTGCATCGGCGCGAGGAGCTGCGGGCGTCAAAAATCATGCAGGACAAGGCGTTCGCGAACGAGAAGATTTCGTTTGAATGGAATGCAGAACTGGCTGAGGTGAAGGACGTCGCCCAGGGCGTCGTGACCGGCGTCGTGCTGCGTAACCTCAAGACGGGTGACACCAAGGACCTCGCCGTCGACGGCGTGTTTATCGCGATCGGACACACACCCAACACCCGCCTGTTCGCCGGGCAGCTGGATCTGAACCCCAACGGGTACATCGAGGTCGGGACAGGCAGCCGCACGAGCCTGCCTGGGGTCTTTGCCTGTGGCGACGTCCAGGACCACGTGTATCGTCAGGCGATCACCGCCGCCGGGACCGGGTGCATGGCCGCGATCGACGCCGAGCGCTATCTGGAATCGCAGGAAGACTAGTCGATCCACCCTCCGCCGAGCACGACGTCGCCGTCGTAGAGCACCACGGCCTGGCCCGGGGCGACCGCACGCTGCGGTTCCGCGAAGACGACGGCGGCCCGGTCGTTCTCGAGCGGTTCGACGGTGGCCGGTGCGTCGGGATGCCGATGACGGATGCGCGCGGTGACCTGACCGGGGGCGCGCGGGGGCGCGCCGGCGATCCAGTTCATCCCACTGGCCGTCAACTCGCGTCGGTCGAGCGCGGCGCGAGGCCCGACGGTGAGACTGTTCTCAGCGGCGTCGATCCGCAGTATGTAGAGCGGCTCGCTGGTCGACAGCCCCAGCCCCTTCCGCTGCCCCACGGTAAACCGATGGACGCCCTCGTGGCGACCAAGGGCCTGTCCACGCTGGTCGCGGATCGTCCCTGTCCGCGCGACGGAGGGATCCCGCGTCTCAACCAGACCTGCCGTATCGCCGTCCGCGACGAAACAGAGTTCCTGACTGTCTGGCTTGTCAGCCACCGCCAACCGATGCGCCCTCGCGACCGCCCGCACGTCCTGCTTCGTGAGGTGCCCCACCGGAAACAGGGCGCGGGACAGCTGCGCCTGGGTCAGCGTAAACAGAAAATACGATTGATCTTTGCCCGGGTCGAGCCCGCGCCGCAACAAGGTTCGACCAGACGCGGGGTCGCGTGACAGCTGCGCGTAGTGGCCCGTGGCCACACAGTCGGCCCCAAGTGCGGTGGCCCGCTCGAGCAAATGCGCGAACTTCAGGTCGCCGTTGCACTGCACGCACGGGATCGGGGTTCGCCCGGCGGCGTATTCCCGCACGAACGGGGCCACGACGGCATCGTCGAACTGCCGCTCGAAGTTCATCATGTAGTGGGGAATACCAAGGCTGGCCGCCGTGCGTCGCGCATCGTGCAAGTCGTCGATTGAGCAGCAGCCGCCGAACGATCGCTCGTCCGTGCGCTGGGCCGAGAGCTGCATGGACAGACCGATGACCTCGTGGCCTGACTCGACCAGCTGCGCTGCGGCAACGGACGAATCGACTCCGCCGGACATCGCGACTACGACACGCATCGCATCCGCCACGGGCTGCTAGGGTGACTGGTGGAGTGATGCCTGAGCCGGTCCATCGGTCAGGAACTCACCGCGAGCGGTGCTCGCGCGTGACGTCCGGAGACGGCCCTGAGCCTGGACACGATGCCGGGCAGCAGACCCACCACGTGGTCCACCTCGGCCGCCGTATTGCCCAGACCGAGACTGAATCTGATGGAATTCTGCGTCCGGTGGGGTGAGAACCCCATCGCGCGCAGGACATGCGACGGCTCGAGCGCACCCGACGAGCAGGCCGACCCGGTCGACACCGCGACTCCGTCGAGGTCGAGCGCAATCAGCAGAGACTCAGCTTCCACCCCGTCGAAACTGATGTTGCTGGTGTTGCCGACGCGCCGGTGTGGGTCTCCGTTCCGCTGGGACCCAGCGACGCCCGACAAGATGCCAGCCTCGAGTCGATCACGGAGCGAGGCGAGGTTTCCGTCGGCGGTGGCGAGCTTTGCCTCGGCCAGGCCGGCCGCGACGCCGAGCCCCACAATGGCCGGCACGTTTTCCGTGCCGGCTCGCCGACTGCGCTCCTGCTTGCCACCCGTCAGCTGGGCACGGAGCCTGGCGCCGCGTCGCACCCAGAGCGCGCCCACCCCTTTCGGGCCGTTGAGCTTGTGCGCCGACAACGAGAGCAGGTCGACATCGAGGGCCGACACGTCCACCGGGATCTTGCCCACCGACTGCACCGCGTCAGTGTGAAACAGCGCACCGTGCTCGTGGGCCACGGCCGCCAGCTCGGCCACCGGCTGAATGGTCCCGATCTCGTTGTTCGCGTGCATGATGGAGACCAGCGCCGTCTCCCGCGTGACTGCCTGCGCCAGCCGGTCTGGCGACACGACGCCGCTGTCGTCGACCCCGACCAACGTCGTCGTCCAGCCGTCTTTGGCGAGCGCCTTCAGGGTCTGCAGGACCGCCTCATGTTCGATGGCGCTGGCCACCAGATGCCGCCGCCGAGACGCGGACACCGCCGCGACCCCGCGCACTGCGAGATTATCCGATTCTGAACCGCCTGACGTGAACACCATCTCCGTGGGCTCGGCGCCGATCAGGCGAGCGACCGCGGCCCGGGCCGCATCGAGCGCAGTCTTGGCCTGCTGTCCATGGGCATGCACGCTCGATGGGTTGCCGAAGACGGTGCGCAGGGCGATCCCCATGGCGTCTGCCACCTCCGGCGCCACCGGGGTCGTGGCGTTATGGTCGAAGTAGATCCGGGTCACCCTTGAATCTTAATGTCTGGTCGCAGAACTTCGGCACACAAATCGCACCCCGGCGTATCCCGCCCGCCCGCACCGATCCACCGTCACCCGGAAACCGACCAGGCCACCACTCCGCATCTGCCGCGGGCCGCTGCGGGTGGCCCCCGGGGCCACCTGGACATGGACATTGGCCAGAGCGGCCGCGTAGAGCGCCGCAGGACGGCCAAAAACAGGCCGGATCGCGCCTTGGTGGACAGCCTCTGGAGCCTCTCGTATACTGGCGCAAGCTCAACTGCGCAGGGCGCTCAGGACGAACCGAGGCCGATTGGCCGTGACGAGGAGTGGCAGGTATGTGGAAACGGGAAGAAGCGGCCAAACCGGTAGCCCCCCCCCCGGCGAACCTCCCGGGGCCAGGCGCCGGAGCGGTGCGAGCGCAGGGTCGGCCGACGGACCGGGAAGTGAACATCGGCAAATCCGTCATCATCAAGGGCGAACTGAGTGGGAGCGAGGATCTGACCATCGAGGGCCAGGTCGAGGGCAAGATCGAACTCAGACAGCACGTGCTGACCATTGGTCCGCAGGGCCGCATCCGAGCCGAAGTCTTCGCGAAAGTCGTGGTCGTCCTGGGGGAGGTCGTCGGGAACATCCACGCGACCGACAAGGTTACGATCCTGGAGAAGGGCGCGGTTGACGGCGACATCACGGCGCCGAAGATCGCCATTGCCGAGGGATCTCGTTTTCGCGGCAGCGTCGACATGAGTTCGGCCGGTCAGCAGGGGTTGACGCAAACGGGCGCGGAACAGGGCGGACCTACCGCAAGCTCCCAATCCAAGCCTGTCGCGGATGCCTCGAAACCGGTGGCCCCAGCCAAAGGCGCGGCACCGGCGAAGGCGGCCGGCACGTCCTAGAGTGGTTTCGGTCGGCGGACGACCGAACAGGGCGATGCGTCGGGTGTACGCGCCGCCGCCAGAGCAGACATCATGACGCGTCCAGTCGTCGCCTTGCTAAGCGACTTCGGTAGCCGTGATCACTACGCAGGCACGATGAAAGGCGTGGTGCTGAGCGTCTGCCCAGAGGCGACCCTCGTCGACATCTCGCACGACATCCCACCGCATGATCTGCAGTTCGCGGCGCTCGAGTTGGCCGCCGCCTATCGGTACTTTCCTGTCGGCTGCGTGTTTCTGGTGGTGGTCGACCCCGGCGTCGGGTCAACCCGACGGGGGGTGGCTGCCGATACCGGCGACTACCGCTTCGTGGCGCCGGACAACGGCGTGCTCACGGCGGTGTTCCAGGCCACACCGCCGACACAGGTGGTCGAGTTGACGGAACGCCGATACGCCAGACCGACCGTCAGCCGCACGTTCGAAGGGCGAGATCGGTTCGCCCCGGCGGCCGCATGGCTTGCGAAGGGGGTCCAGTTGTCAGCGCTTGGGCGACCGGTGAAGAACTACCAGATGCTGGACATTCCAGTTGCCCAGATGCTGCCCGACCGGATCGACGGGGTGGTGCTTCGCATCGATCGATTTGGCAACCTCATCACCAACATCGACCGCAAGAGCTTCGAGACGTTCGCCGCCAACGGCTCGATCGACATCACCGTCGCCGGCGAGTCGGTGGGACGCCTGGTCGAAACGTTCTCAGACATCACAGTGAACGAGGTCTGCGCCTTGTTCGGGAGCACGGAGCACCTGGAGATCGCGGCCA
>CALBET010000658.1 GCA_937888665.1 uncultured Acidobacteriota bacterium | reverse complement strand
CCCTCTACGCGCTGGTCGAGGTGCTGTTGTCGGCGTTCACCATGCTGGCGCTGTCGTCGCTGTCGAGCAGCGCCCGTTATGTCGCCATGCTTTATGCGGGCGTGGTGCTCTTCACGGCGGCGCTCTTCGGCATCGTGAACGGCATCACCAGCAGTACGGCGCTCGCGTGGCTCTCGTTTCGGGCGAACTTGGATCAGATCGGCGATGTCATCTTCAGGCTTCCGCCGCGATTCGAGTCGCCGTGGCTTCTGTCGGTCATCGTCGTGGCCGTGCTGATCGGGGTGTCGGTGTTGGTGCTCGAGCGGCGGGTGCGGGGCGTGGAGGTGGTGGCATGAGCGGGCCGGCGGTGGTGGCGGCCGAGCGCGTGTCCAAGTGGTATGGGCAGGTGATCGGCCTCAACGACATTACCGTCGAGGTGCGGCCTGGCGTGACCGGGCTTCTCGGGCCCAACGGCGCCGGGAAGTCAACGTTTCTGAAGCTGATCACGGGACAATTGAAACCCAGCCAGGGCACAGTGCGGGTGCTGGGGGAGCCGATCTGGGGCAACCCCAGCTTGTATTTCCGCCTCGGCTTTTGTCCCGAGCAGGACTCGTTTTACGAGCGGATGACCGGGCTGCAATGGGTCACGGCCCTGGTCCGGCTGAACGGCCTGTCGGAGACGGCCGCGGTGGAGGCGGCTCGCCGGGCGCTGGACACAGTGGATCTCCTGGACGCCGCGGACAAGAAAATCGGCGCGTATAGCAAGGGAATGCGACAACGCGTGAAGCTGGCCCAGGCGGTCGTGCACGACCCGGAGTTGCTTGTGCTCGACGAGCCGTTGGCCGGCATGGATCCGATCGCTCGGCGCAGGGTGATCAGGCTCATCAAGGGCTGGGCATCTGAGGGAAAGAGTGTGCTGGTGTCGAGCCACATCCTGCATGAAATCGAGTCGATGACGTCCACCATCCTGCTGATCAACAACGGCCGAATCCTGGCCGAGGGGAACATTCATCAGATCCGCGACCTGATCGACGAGCACCCGCACATGGTGAGAATTCGGGGCAGCGACACACGGCGGATGGCCCGCGCCTTCCTCGAACACGACGGCCTGCGGAGTCTGACGTTCGAAGACGGCGCGGTCGTCGTCGAGACGGGGAAACCCGATGCGTTCTACGGGCGCCTGACGCAGTTCGCGGCGAGCGGGGAACTCGGCGAGGTGCATGAGGTCAGCTCGCCCGACGACAACCTGCAGGCGGTGTTCGACTACCTGGTGAAGTAGACCACGCGGAGACAGGCGATAGATGGCCACCCCGACCAGTTCTTCGTCGACCCCCGCGACCAGCGGTCCCCTCGTCGCGCCGTCATTCCTACAGTCGGCCTGGCGGATCTACGACCTGTCACTCAGTCAGATGCTCTGGTCCCGGCGGACGGTGTTCATGGCGTTAGTGGTCGGTGGGCCGGTCGTCGTCGCCGTGATTCTGCGTGTGCTTGTGAGCATGGATCTCGTGGCTGGGCGCGGAATGGTCAACGGCCGGCCGATCACGGTGGACGGGCCGATTATTTTCGGGTTGATGATCTGGGGCTTCTACTTGCGGTTCTCGGTACCGTTGCTCGGAGTGTTTTACGGAACCGCACTGATTGCCGACGAGGTCGAGGACAAGACCATCACCTATCTGTTCACCCGGCCTCTGTCGCGGGGGGCGGTGCTGGTCGGCAAGTATCTCGCCTATCTGGCGAGCACCGGCCTGGTCGTGCTGCCATCGGTGATGCTGGTGTTCTTTCTGGTGGTGCCGCTGCTCGGTGGCGACATCGGATCGAGCTTTCCGAGCCTGGTGACTGACCTGGCGCTGCTGGCCGTTGGGCTGGCGGTGTATGGTGCGCTGTTCGCGCTGGTCGGGGCGTGGTTCAAGCGGCCGCTGCTGACCGGGTTGGTGTTCATCTTTGGATGGGAACCGATTGTGGTCGTCGTGCCCGGCTACATGAAACGGTTGACCGTTTCGTACTATCTACAGGGGTTGGTGCCCCACGCGATGCCGCAGGAGGGCCTGGTGTCGACGATTCTCAACATCTTGCAGGCGAACGAGGTGCTGCCGTCGGCTCTGGTCAGCGTCAGCGGCCTCGGGCTAATCCTGGTGGGCGGACTGGGCCTGGCCACCTGGCTGGTGGAACGGCGGGAATACGTCCTTGAGCAGTAGGCACCCCAACAGGAACCAAACCCGCCTTCCCCGACACATCGGCGGAACGTGCCGCCCGCGTCGCCCCGTCGACATCCAGGCCTGCCCGCCATAGCGCCGTTGTAGTCCATCGGCGCGACGGCGGGCGCGAAGGAGGGAACTTTTTCGGCCGGCAACCGGTATACTCTGGTACGGCCGTTGGCGCGGTTGGAGCGTCGAACGGCGCAAAGATTGGCATGACGCGTCAGACCCGTTTCTTCGTGCTCGGGGCCACCGGGCTGCTCGTCCTAGGCCTGTGTACCGGTCTGGTCGCGTATGTCACCCGCGAGGCCGCCTTGGCCGTCTCAGCCGACGGGCCGGTTGAACTTCGCTACGTTCCCGCCAACGCCTCCGTGGTCGGCTATGCCAACGTCCGGGAGGTCATGCTCTCTGACGTGCGTCAGCGGATCCGGCAGATGGCTCCGGATGGCATCGGGGAAAACGAACTAGAGACGCAGCTCGGACTCGATATCGAGCACGATATTGACCACGTGCTGGCGTTTCTGTCCCCCGACGTCGAGGATCGGCCCGCGGGGCTCGTCCTGTTCCGAGGGCGGTTCGATAGCGTTCGTCTCGAGGGGGCGGCTCGCGAACGCGGTGCCACGGTCGACACCTACGAGGGCAAGCGGCTGGTGAGCGTCGAGGCCGGTGACGCCGGCTCCCTGGCGATGGTGTTCATGGAGCCGGGGCTGGTCGCGGTGGGGGACCTGTCGACGGTGCAACAGGCGATTTCACGCGGATCGAGCGTGTCGGACATCACCTCGAATCCGGAGATGATGGCGCTGCTCGAACTGGTCGAGGATGGCAGCAATGCCTGGGCCGTCGGTCGGTTCGGCGACCTCAGCGCGCTCGGATTCCTGCCTGATGACGTGTCGGCCCAGATGCCGGCGGTGTCGGCGTTCGCCATCAGCGGTCGCGTGACCGATGGAGTGAGTGGTTCGCTCTCCATCGAAGGGCGTGACGAGGAAGCCGGACAGAACCTGCGCGACGTCCTGCGTGGGTTCCTCGCGCTCGCGACGATGCAGACGACCGGTCGACCCGAGTTGCAGACGATGCTCGAGTCGCTGCAGATCAGCGGTGCCGGCACATTCGCGACCCTGTCCTTCTGGGTTCCTTCCGACGCGCTCGACCTGATTCTCTCGTCATCCGACGAATCGTAGCCACGCCAGGCACGCGACGCGAATCAGGACCCTGCCTTCCACACGGTTGTGTGTCTTGCCAGCACCGTGTGGAGGCGACGCGGGACGCGTCAACCACACCGACTGGCACCCAGTTGCACGAGTAGCGCTGTGATTGCATCGACGACCGCGCCAGAGGGTGCCACAAACTCGATACCGCTCTGGTAGGTCACGTGGCCGCCGCCGATCCGGCTGATGTGCGAGTGCACCACGCGCGCGCTGACGATGACGGAGGTGGAGCCTATCGGCAACCGGAGATCGTGGGATGAGTCCAGCGGCAAGGGAAACGCGGTTTCGACCAACGCGCCGCCGAGCGAGATTTCAGTGAGGGTCATGGGCTGATAGACCAACACCTCACACTCCAGGTCGCCGGGTATCTTGACCCGGTCGGAGTCTCGACGCTCGGCATCCGACATGCAGCGCCAACATAGCACACGGCGGCGCCAACACCGATGCCGCCACCGGGCAGTTTGTTATGATCGCGGCTCACCGCTCCCCGGGCTCGCGCAGTCCGTCGGATGCGGACGCCGCGCTCGGCGCGTGTGATGCGACGGAAGGAAGAGGATGGCGGACGAGACACGGATACGGGGAGTAGGGGTTCTGGGCTGCGGGCTGATGGGCTCGGGCATCGCTCTGGTGTGTGCCCAAGCTGGGTATCGCACGGTCGTGCGGGAAGTCGACCAGGCCGCGGTTG
>CALBET010000657.1 GCA_937888665.1 uncultured Acidobacteriota bacterium | reverse complement strand
GATTGAAGTTGCCGATCATCCCCAGCCGGCGTTGGTTCCGGCTCACATGAATGAGACGGTCGTCTCGGCGGGCGTAGTGCTGCAGGCGATCGTGAGTGCCATCTTCAGACGCGTCGTCAACGGCGACGATCGCAAAGTCGGCATAGCGCTGTCCGAGCAGCGTCTGAACCGCTTCGTCGACGTGCTGAGCGTGGTTGTAGGCCGGCAGGCCGAGTACGACCCGCGGGTGCGTGGTCATGCCCCCCACTTCCGCCAGCCCACCAAGTGCCGGTAGCGGGGCCCCGATTGCTGGGCGCGCTGCGGTGCCGCCAGCGTCTCTCCTCCAACGACGCCGTCGAACATCTCATCGAAGCTGACCGACATCACCGGAATCTCGTGTGGCCAGTAGGCCCGCTCGAAGATCGAGAAGACGGTGCCCCCGGGCTCCGCGGCGTCATGGGTGTCCAGGCTGTAGAGGAACGGGCATCCGGCGCTGTAGGCCCAGTCGACTGTCGCCGCGATCTCCGAGCCCGGCAACGATTCGAATCCCTGGATCGAGACCAGAAGATGGAGTGGCGGACCATTGAGTCGAGGAAGAGGAGTCTGGAGAGTGAAGATGAAGTCGTATCGTCTCCAGTCGACGGCTGCCTCGTGCGGTCCGCAGAAGAAGCATCGCGCGTCGGGGAACCGATTCATCAGATAGACCGCCGACAGCAGGAGGTTGTCCGGAACGTCGGCGAGCACGACCGTCAGCGTCGGGCACAGGGTCTTGAGTTGGTAGGCAAAGCCTCCCCAATTCGGACCCATCTGCATGACGACACGCTGGTCTGTCGCCCGCATCAGCTCATTGAGCAAGCCGCCGCGGCGCAACGCGGTGAGCGCCTCGAAATGTTTGAGTGTGTCCAGGTTGTACAGACGTCCACCGACCGTATGCCCGAATCCGCCGAGCGCGGGAGACTCCGGCACCAGGAGGTCCTCGCCACCGAGCTTCACCAACCGCTTGAGCCTACGGCGAAACAGCGTGCTGATCTCCTCCGGCGCAGGCTCGTCCTCGGTCGGGACGCCCCCCGCGAGAGAGCCGAATCGACGCAGAACCGCGACCTCGGACGCCGCAAGGCTGTTCAGATCCGTCGAGGGGGGGCCGTCACCCAGGTGCCAGGACTCGAGCACCTTCTTCGCCCGCTCGTAGTTGCGCCAGTCCCGGTCAGACACCGTCATCCATTCCGTCGACCAGCCCAAGGGCCGCCCGCAGCAGGTCGGGCCCGTCAGGCGCTACCAGGTCCATGGTCGCCCCGCGCCGTTCGGTCGCAATGCGACGGGCCTGCTCGATGTGTGCCAGGTCGGCAGCGTGGGAGCCGCGAATGAGCACCGTGGGCACCCCATACTGCGCGGGCAGGAGATCGTAGCTGGACCCAGCGCCCACAAAGCCGGTCGCCGATGCCAGCATCGCGACGAGGCTCGCGGTCTCAAGCCTCCCCCGCCCCGTCACGGGCCATATCGTCAGCCGCTGGGATGACCGGACACGATCCACCAGGTCGGTGCTCGCACCGGATATCACGACGGTGCCGGACACGGTCAGCGCGTCGATGACCGGGACCAGCTGTGTCGTGTCTACGTCGGCGACCAGCCGACTCTGCGTTCGTGGCAGCCCGATGAAGACGTGGCCTGACGAGGTCGGCGGCGCGAGGGCCGGGAGCGGGGTGGATGCGCCATGCTCGATGAGCGCGTCGGCGGTGCCCACCTTCCAGTACCGGCGGCCCAGATCCGCGAGAACGGATGGGTGCAACACACGTACCCTCTGCACGCCGAGCGCCTGCTTGATGACGCGGACCACCTCTCGGTCAAAACGCGTCGAGCGCCGCGGCACGTCACCGGGCTGACCGACCGAGCCGCGTCCGCCTCTGAGTTCGGCCAGGGTGAAGTAGTCGAGGATGTCCAGATAGTCGACGGCGTGGGCCGCGTACCATGGACCCACTCCGCCGCGGGAGACGGCCGCCAGGCGCTCGCGACCCAGACGCTCGGCCACCCAGCCGAGGAACGGGAGCCAGTAGACCACCTCGGCCGACAGGTCGCCGACCCAGGGGCCGACGAGGATACGCTCCGCGTCGCAGCCGGCGAGTTCCTCGATCTGCGCTTCGACCGCCTGGACCCCACGGAGCGGCGGAGCCGGCGGCGCGCTGGGGCCTGCCGCCGGCGTCGCGTCGATCCGCGCGGCTCCGTGCGCGAGCAGGCGTCGCACGAGCCTCGTTCCGACACTCGGCGGGCAGGGAACGCGCGTGGACGTCTCGGCGAGTTCGGTCACGCTTTCCACGAGTCTCGGAGGCGCGGCGACCCGCAGCCCGTACGGCCGAACAAATTCCCGCACGAAGCGACGGCTGGCCGTGCGGGCGTGGTCCGCGCTCATGGCCAGCGCCTCGCGCAGCTGGCGGACATGCTCCGGCCAGGTTCTTGCGCCCTGGAGCAGGCCGCCCCCGACGTTGACCAGGTGGTGGAAGTGGAGCGTGCCTTCCTGCGTGGCCGCGAACTCCGGATCGAGCAGCGTGAGCACGGGCCGGCCGACGATGCCGGCCTCGATCAACCCGCTGCTGTTGAGGCCGACCACGACCCGGCTGTGGTAGATCGAGTCGAAGTAGTGGGTCGCGGCCTGGTCGCTCGTCGGGCTTTCGCCGGTCGGCGGCCACACGCTCACACCGTGCAGGCGCATGGCATCGACGCGTCCCCATGGCTGTCGGTTCTCGGGGTGGGGGCGGA
>CALBET010000656.1 GCA_937888665.1 uncultured Acidobacteriota bacterium | reverse complement strand
TCCGCGACCTGCTCGGCGCCCACCGCGACGGCCCGCCGAGGACCGGTGACGGTCTGCAGGATACTCAGGTCAGCGTCGACGGCAAGGGTGAGGGACGCGGTCGGGCGCAGCATGAACCCGGCTCGCAGCTGTCTCTCGAGCGTCATGACCCGACCGTCTCCGGACGCGAACTCCGGCTCTCGGAGGTTCCTTCCGACAAGCCCCAGCCTGGCGCTACCCATGTTGACCATCAGGCCAACGTCGAGATCGAAGCGTGTCGTGGACGGGCCCTCCAGCGCTGACGCTTGAGCGAAGAGGTCGTCGGAGAGAGCGAGTCCGTCGCCAAGCCCAACCGCCACGGAGCCGCGCACGATCTTGACCACGGTGGCGAGCGTGACGCCGGGCAGAAACGGCTGCACGAGAGTCAGCCCCGCGTGCTGCGTCACGAGTGCCGCGAGGGACGCGGGCTCGGCAGTGCCCGTTCGGTCGAGCTGAAACGACCGCACGCGGTAGTAGCTCAGGCCCACGGACGGGCTGGCCATGGAAAAAAACGCCGTGCCGTCGCGTGTGCCCTCACGCAGCCGCGGATCCGGACTGAAACGAGTATCAGTGCGCTGCACGTCCAGCACCGCGCTGAACAGCAGGTTCGCCAGGCCAGCCGGGTTCCAGTAGGTGGCGGTGGCGTCATCGGCGACGGCCACGAAGGCTCCCCCCATCCCGAGTGCGCGAGCCCCGACCGTCTCGAAGGACTGAGCCTGCGCCGATCCTCCCGCAAGGAACACCACGGCACACGCCACGGACATGATGGGCACGCAGAACAGGCGCGAGCGGAACGAGCCCAATCCTCCTCCGCGCCGCTGTCGAACCTTGACTCCAGTCCGGCCCATCATCCGACCAGCACCGCCGCGGCGATCACGGTCGTCCACACCCCGCTCTTGTCTCCCACCGCGGTCTGAGTGATGTTCTGCGTCCGGACGATCTGATTGGACAGCTTGTAGACCTCCTTCTTCTCATCCCAGCTCTCATCGGGATCGAAGTCCAGGCCGAGCGTGGTCGCCAGCATTTCCGCTGCCAACTCCTCGGCGTAGTCACCCGCAGTCTCCTCGTTTTCACCGAAACTGTGGTGCTCGGACAGGTAGCCGAACAGCTTGCGGTCTCGCGGAATCGCGACGCCGACGGTGGCTGCGATCAGCCGATGCGCCTCGCGGGTCGCGGTTTCGGACATCACAACGAAGGTCACCTGCCCAGGTTTCAGCTTCCGGATACCAGCCGTCTTCGACAGAATCTTGCACCCCGGGGGGAAGATACTGGACACCCGCACGAGATTGCAGGCGGCGATACCGGCCGATCGCAGCGCGAGTTCGAAGGAGGTGAGCTTCTCGCGATGCTTGCCAACTCCCTTGGTAAAGAACAGCTCTTTGGGTACGAGTTCGATCACGTCACGCTCCGGGAGACGCTCGTCGGCCTCACGCCTGCGCGGTGAAGCCTCCGACCTGTCCTGATTCGTTGTCCTAGAGAGGACCCGCCAAGCCCGTGCGCAACTCACGGCGCGAGCGTTCTGAGACCGGACACTAGGTCAACGCGTTGCACCGTGTCAAGACGGGCCGTTTCCGTGATTCGAGAACATTCGACCGTCGCCGCTCGTCTACCTAGACGGGGTCGGGTCTACCGGCGACCGACGCGATAGAACGGACAGTTGCGGCCGTCCCATTCAGCGGCGCGTCGGAGGACAGCGTCGAGCCGGCGCCGATACATCACGCATGACCGACACGACGGAACCGGATTCTCATGGCAACGTGGCGCGGCGGGCGTCCGGCCGGGACATGGGCCTGATTGGACGGTTGGTCGGCGTGATCGTCGCACCCCGGCGGACGTTCGAGGTCGTGGTGCGGCACCCCCGATGGCTCGGCGTACTCCTGGTGGTTGCCCTGTTCATCGCCGGCGCCAGCAGCTGGCTCGTGAGCACTGAGCTCGGCCAGCAGATGTTGCTTGAACAGCAAGTCAGCGCCATGGAGTCGTTCGGGATCACCGTCTCGGAGGAGATGTATGCACAACTGACACGGCGGCTCGCGAGCGCGGTGTACTTCACCGCCGGCGGGGTCCTGCTGTCGATTCCACTCGTCACACTGGTGATCGCCGGCGTGGTCTGGACCGTCGGCTATGTCGTGTTCGGCGCCGGTGCCAGTTTTCGGGCCATGTACGCGGTGGTGGCGCATGCCGGGGCCGTCAATATCGTCCAGCAACTGTTCGTCGTTCCGCTGAACTACGCCCGAGGGGCGATGGGTAATCCGACCACTGCGGGCGCCTTCTTTCCGATGCTTGAGGAAGGAACCTTCGCCGCTCGGACGCTGGGTCTGATTTACCTGTTCGTCGTCTGGCAACTTTTCGTGCTGTCGATCGGGGTCGCCGTGCTCTATGGGCGTCGCACCGGACCGATCGCGGTCGTCTTCTACCTCCTGTATGCCGTGATCGCGGTTGGCGGGGGTTTCGCACTGTCCCGGATGGGGGGTTGAGTCGTTGACCGGTTTTCGCAAGGCACTCTTGGTTCTCGTGGTCCTCGCCGTTGGCGGCGCGCTCGTCTACGTCAACCTGACGTTCGAACGGGCCACCGGCCCGGAGGTGGAGGTAGAGGCGGTCGAGCGTCGCAGCTTGCAGGCGATCGTGTCCGCATCAGGCACCATCGTGCCGCAGCTGACGGTGGACATCAGCGCGGACACCATGGGGCGGGTGACGCGACTCGCGTTCAACGAAGGCGACCGGGTCGCCCGCGGCCAGTTCCTCATGGAGATCGACCCGGAAACGCTGCGCTCGGCGGTTGACCGCGGCGAGGCGTCGTTGCGTGCGTCACGGTCATCTCAACGCCAGCTCGAGGTCGCCATCGACACCGCACGCGTGAACCTCCAGCTTGCCCGCGACAACCTGGTACGCCAGGAAAATCTCTGGGAGCTCAGGCTCGTCTCACGGGAAGCCTACGAGCGGGCGCTCACCGACGTCACGCTTCGAGAGACCGAGCTGCGAGCGCGTGAGGTCGACGTTGAGACCCAGAGGGAGCGAATCAGCCAGGAAGAAGCGAACCTGACCAGCGCGCGCTACGATCTGACGAAGGTGACCATTACCTCACCCTTTGCCGGCGTGGTCACACGACGGAACATCGAAGAGGGTGAGACGGTGGTGATCGGCACGATGAACAATGCGGGCACGGTGCTTGCCACCATCGCTGATCTGTCTGTGCTTGAGGCCGAGGTGGAGGTGGACGAAACCGACATCCCGAGTGTCGAGCTGGGGCAAACGGCGGAAGTGACCATCGACGCCCTGCCCGACCAGATCTTCACGGGGATCGTGACCGAGATCGGGAACAGCCCGATCCAGGCGACCCAGGGCGCCGGCACGCAGGCCACAAACTTCAAGGTCGTCGTCACCCTGGACGACGAGATTCCAAGTGTCCGCCCCGGATTCACCTGCACCGCCGACATCACGACGGCGGTCCGGACCGATGCACTGGCCATCCCGATTCAAGCCGCCACCGTTCGGGAGGTCGTTCTCGATGCGAATGGCGAGGTGGTGCATCAGGAAGCGGCCCCCAGGCGAGGCGTGACCCCGGGCGTCTCGGCCGCGGCCAGGGTCGACGGACGGGCTCGTCGGAACGACGCCGCGAAGGAATTGGAAGGGGTCTTCGTCGCGCGCCAAGGGAAGGCCGTCTTCCTCCCCGTCAAGACCGGAATCGCCGGTGACCGATACTTCGAAGCGCTGTCTGGCGTCACCGAGGGCGACCTCATCATCGTCGGTCCATTCAGCGAAGTCCGGAACCTGGAAGACGGTGACGAAATCAGGGTCGTCGACCCCGACGCGGGGGCGAGCGGAGGCGGCGGGCTGTTTGGCGGTTTCAGAAGGGCGGGCGGCGGTGCGGAGAGCCGTTGACCTGACGCAGATTGCCCTGCACGCGATCTGGGGAAACAAACTCCGATCGACGCTGACGATTCTTGGCAACATCGTCTCGGTCGGGTCGATCATCGCCGTCGTCTCTCTGATTCAGGGGGTCAACGACGAGGTCTCCGGCGCAATCGTCTCGCAGTTCGGGTCCGACTCGTTCATGGTCTCCCGGACGGGGCTGCTGATGACCGAGGAGGATATCGAGGCGGCTCGCGGCAACCCGCGCATTTCGCTCGATGACGCCGAGGCCATGCAAGGCTACGGCTCGAACCTGGGCGCGGTGATGGCCCAGGCCGGTCGAAATGGCGAGGTGAAGTACCGCGATCAGGTCCTCGAGAATGTCGGCGTCCGGGGTGTCACCCGGGACTACGTCGAGTTCCCTACGTTTACGGCCGAGCGTGGCCGACTGATCAGTCCGACCGAAGTCGACCGAAAGCGCGGAGTGGCGCTCCTTGGCTACGACACCTCCGAGCGGCTCTTTGCCAACCTGGACCCCATCGACCGCACGATCAAGATTCAGGGCGTCAACTTCCGGGTTGTCGGGGTCAGCGAACAGACGCCGTCGACGTTTGGGCAAAGTCAGGATGAGTTCGTCATCATCCCGATGGGAAACTTCAGTAAACTGTTCGGCTCTCGTCCATCGATGAACGTGATGGCGCGCCCCAAGACCCCGGAACAGCTCGACCGGGCGATGGACGAGGCGACAGTCGCGTTGCGCATCGAACGTCGTCTGCGGCCCAAAGAGGACGACAACTTCGGGCTGTTCACATCCGATACCGTCCTGGGTCTCTACGAGCAGGCGACGACCGGCATTTTCGCGGTCCTCATCGGCATCGTCGGGCTCTCGCTCCTCGTGGGGGGTATTGTCATCATGAACATCATGCTCATGGTGGTCTCGGAACGGACGCGAGAGATCGGGCTGCGCAAGGCGCTGGGCGCACGGCGACGCGACCTGCTGTGGCAGATTCTGGCCGAATCGGTGATGCTCTCGGTACTGGGGGGGGTCATCGGGACGGCCTTCGGATTCGGCGTGGCGATCGCGCTCAGTTCGCTGAGCCCGGTGCCGGCCGCGGTGCACCCCTGGTCGGTCGTCCTTGGAATTTCGATGACGGCCGTGGTCGGCGTGTTCTTCGGTCTCTATCCAGCGTCGCGCGCGGCGGCGCTCGACCCGATCTCCGCCCTGGGCCGGAACTGAGCGAACCTCCATGGCCAAACCCCTGGGTGGCGGACTGTTCGGCGAGATCGTGTCCATGGCAGTGGCGACACTGCTTGAGCAGAAGGTTCGCTCCGGCCTCACAATTCTCGGCATCGTCATCGGTATCATGTCGATTGTCGGGATCACGTCGCTGATCCGTGGCCTGGACGAGTCCCTTCGCGAGAGCATCAGCGCGATGGGACCCGACACGATTTTTCTCACCAAGTTCAGCGCGATCAGCATGGGATCGGGTCGAGAGTTCACCGAGCTCCTTCGACGCCCCAATCTGACCCCGGGCGATGTCGACGCCATGTCCGAGCAGGCGGAGTCGCTGGCGTCGGTCAACATCGTGTTGGGGCAGGGTGGCAACCCCACCCGCGAGCGGGTCTACTACGGGGCCGAGCAGACGAAACAGATCAACGTGTTCGGGTCGACGGAGAACTACGCGGAGGTTCTTCACATCGAGGTCGTCGATGGCCGGTTCTTCACACCAGGGGAAACGCGCCGCCGCGCCGCCGTCGTGGTGCTGGGCCAAACGCCGGCCCAGGCACTCTTCCCCAATCTGGACCCAGTCGGGAAGCGGGTGCGAGTGGGCGACGCGCGCTACACCGTGATCGGTGTCCTCGGGGAAGTGCCGAGCCCGGGCGGATTTGATGCCGGGCAGGACGACTTCGTCGTCATACCGCACACCTCCTATCAGAAGCAGTTCGGCATCCGAGCGGAGCGCATGTTCGGTGGCGAGATGCGCGCGGTCATGATTGCGGCCGTGCCCCGTGAAGGTGTGGACCGTGACACCGCCATCGCGGACATCGAGCGCATCATGCGTATCCGACACCGACTCCGTCTGGACGAAGAAAACGACTTCGACCTGATCACGCAAGATGCCATTCTGGGGCTGTGGGATCAGATCAGCGGTGCCACGTTTCTGTCCTTGATCGTCGTCTCGTCAATCGCGCTGCTCGTCGGCGGTATCGGGGTGATGGCCATCATGACGATCTCGGTCACCGAACGCACGCGTGAGATCGGTACTCGCCGAGCCATCGGTGCGAAGCGGAGAGAGATCTTGTGGCAGTTCCTGCTCGAAGCGGGCTTCCTCACGGCCGTCGGTGGCGTGATCGGGAGCGTGCTGGGCAGCACGCTCGGTATCGCCGTCCACTTCGCCACCGGATTCCCGATCTCGCTCCCCTGGTGGTCGTTCGCACTCGGTATCGGCTTCTCGGCGACGGTCGGCATCCTATTCGGGCTCTTCCCCGCCATCAAGGCCTCCAACCTCGATCCCATCGAGGCGCTCCGCTACGAATAGTGGCTGCCCCCCGAGGGCGCCGAGCGGAGCCCGTACGGGCGACCCGTGGCGCACCGCGTCGCGCCAGCGTCGTCCCCTGGCCGTGCCGAGCCAGGCGAGAAGAGGGAGAATACGGGCTGTCATCGAGCGACAAACCACCCGGGTCGGCAGGATTCCGCGCCGGCCGAAACACAACGGGACTTTTCCCCCGGGCCGCTCGTCGCATAGGATCTGGGTTTGCACCATCGAGGCCGCCTGACACCCCGCGCCCGAGGAGGATAGTCGAACCATGAAGGTCTACGACGCAGAGCACATCCGCAATGTCGCGCTGGTCGGTCATAGCGGTTCAGGGAAGACTCAGCTGGCGTCTGCCATCTTGTTCGACGCCGACGCTGTGACCCGCCTGGGGCGGGTCGACGACGGCACGACCGTGACCGATTTCGACGAAGAAGAAATTGCGCGCAAGCACACATTGTCGGCGGCCACCGCGTATGCCGAGTGGAAGAAGACGAAGATCAACCTGATCGACACCCCGGGCATGGCGAATTTCTTCACCGACACGCGCTCTGCGATGCGGGTCGCTGACGCGGCCGTCGTCGTGGTCGACGCCGTGCACGGCTCCGAGGTCATCACGGAGAAAGTGTGGCAGGCGGCGGCCGAATGCGACCTGCCGTGCCTCGTCGTGCTGAACCGACTCGACCGGGAACGCGCCAGCGTGCCACGCGCGCTCGAGTCGCTGCAGAGTGCATTCGGACGCACGGTGGTGCCGATCCAGCTCCCGCTGGGGGCGGAACAGGACTTCCGCGGCGTCATCGACCTGGTCGCCATGAAGGCGATCACCTTCGACGACGACGGTCGGACGGCGACGGTCGGCGACGTGCCGGCGGAGTTGGCGGACGAGGCCGGCGCCGCACGGGAGGCGCTGATCGAGTTGGTGGCCGAGGCCGACGACGGCCTCATGGAACAGTTCTTCGAAGCCGGAACCTTGACGCAAGAAGAACTTGAGGCTGGACTCCGGACCGCCACCCTTGGACGGCATGTGTTCCCGGTGGTGTGCACGTCGGCCACGTCGAATCTCGGTATTCAACCGCTCCTCGACGCGATCCTCAGTTACGTGCCGTCCCCCGAGCAGCGCGCGCTCCCGGTCGTGGATGCACAGGGCGCGGCCGCGTCCTATGACCCGGCGCAGACCACACCAACCGCCGTGGTATGGAAGACCATCGCCGACCCCTTCGCCGGACGCATCACTCTGTTTCGGGTGGCCAGCGGGGCCTTGAAGGCTGACTCCGCCGTGCACAATCTCACCACGGATGTCGACGAGCGGGTCGGCAGTGTCGCAGTGTTGCAGGGGAAGACCCAGGAGACCGTCGCCGAAATCCGGGCCGGTGACCTCGGCGCGGTCGCCAAGCTCAAGGACACCCGAACCGGCGACACGCTGGCTGGCAAGGACACGGCCTGGCGATTTGCGCCCTTTCAGTTCACCGAGCCTGTGTTGTCGTACGCCATCGTGCCGAAGAGTCGCGGGGACGAGGAGAAGATCAGCACGGCGCTACACCGGCTGGCGGAGGAAGACCCGACGATACGGTATGCCCGCGACCCGCAGACCGCTCAGCTCCTGCTGTCTGGTCAAGGACAGCTGCACATCGAGGTGACCGTCGCCAAGCTGAAGCGTCGCTTCGGCGTGGAGGTCAGCCTCACGCTGCCCCGGATCCCCTACCGGGAGACCATCAGGGCCGAGACGGAGGCGCACGGCCGACACAAGAAGCAGACCGGCGGACACGGACAGTTCGGCGACTGCAAGATCCGAGTGAAGCCGCTCGAGCGCGGCGAGGATTTTCAGTTCATCGACGAGGTCTTTGGCGGCTCGATTCCCCGCGGATTCATCCCAGCCATCGAGAAGGGCATCCAGGATGCGCGCACCAGAGGCTATCTCGCTGGGTATCCCATGGTGGACTTCTCGGTGACCCTCTACGACGGCTCGTTCCACCCGGTCGACTCGAACGAGATGTCGTTCAGG
>CALBET010000655.1 GCA_937888665.1 uncultured Acidobacteriota bacterium | reverse complement strand
CCTCGCTCGATACACTCCGGGAGCGCCCAGCTGGTGTAGGGGGTCTCGTCCATGTACAGGCGGCTGGCGTTCAGGACGTGAAACGCCACCGGGTCGACCTCAAGCGCATGGGCCATCTCGTCCATCATCGATTCGATGCCCCAGACCCCTTGTGGATAGGCGGGTCCGCGGAAATTGGCGCTGACCGTCATGTTTGTATAGGTCGGATGCACCACCTTGCGGATGTTGGGACACCGGAAGAGCTCGATACCGGCGATGTCGCCGCTGCTCTTGCGATGTGGACCGAGCCCGCTGTAGCCCCGCAGGTCGATCGCTTGGAGCCGGCCGTCCCGGGTCGCCCCGACGCGGTAATACTGCCGCGTGGGCCAGCGGCCGTGCACACCGAGGAAGTCCTCCTTCCGCGTGTACTCCAGTTTGACGGCGGCGTTCGTCTCGCGGGCCAGCACGGCGGCCATCAGGTCCGAGTCCTGACACTGGTTCTTGTTGCCGAACCCGCCACCCATGTACTCGCAGACCACCCGGACGCTATCCAGCGGCAGGGCGAGGTCGCGCGCGAGATCGCGCTGGCAGTTCGCGATGCCCTGGGTCGCCGCCCAGACCGTGAGCTGGCCGCCCTCCCAGCGAGCCACGCTGACCCGAGGTTCGAGCTGGGCGTTGTTGATGTGCTTTGACGTGAAGTCGTTTTCCAGCACCACATCCGACGCCGCGAACCCCGCCTCGAGGTCGCCCCGTTCGTAGACCTCTGGTTCGTGGAGCCCCAGACCGTCCGCGGACAGGTTGCCGCCGGGCTGGATCTCGACCGCGTCTGGCCGTAGCGCCGCCTCCGGGTCGAGCACGAACTCGAGTGGCTCGTAGTCGACCACAATCGCCTTGAGCGCCTCTTCAGCGGTCTGTCGGTCGACCGCCGCCACGGCCGCCACCGCGTCGCCCACGAACCGCACCGGGTTGTTGAACAGAAACCGGTCATTGCGTGAGTCACCGCTGGTCCAGACGACATCACAGGTGTCGCGGCTGATGACGGCTCGCACGCCGGGTATGCGTTCGGCGTCCCGGGTATCCAGGCGGCGGATTCGGGCGTGGGGGTGCGGGCTACGCAGTACCCGTGCGAACAACATGTCGGGGAGCTGCACGTCGCCCGTGTAGCGGGCCCGACCGCTCACCCGCTCGACGGCATCGATGCGCGGCGTGGGCATGCCAACCGACGTCAGCACGCGTGCCGAGGGCACGTCCGGCGGGGGGCCATCGAGTACGGCTTCGACATACCGGTTGTAATTCGAGCAGCGGCAGATATTGCCGACCATCCCCTCGCGGACCTGGTCCCTGGTCGGGTTCGGTGTCTCGTCGAGCAGCGCGCTCGCCGACATCAGCTGGCCGGAGGTGCAGAAGCCGCACTGGGGGCCGTCATGCTCGACGAACCGCTGCTGCAAGGGGCTCAGCTGGTCGCCATCCCCGAGCCCTTCCACCGTCTCCACCTCCTGCCCGTCGGCCCAGATCGCGAGCTGGCTGCACGCGTAGACCGGAGTGCCGTCCAGCCGGACCGTGCACGCGCCGCATTCGCCCCGGTCGCACCCGATCTTGGTACCAGTCAGGCCCAGGTGGTCGCGCAACACCTCCGCCAGCGTCCAGCGGTCTTCCACGTCGAGCGCATGCGTGTCGCCGTTCACGCGTACGCGGATGGGTGTGCGGGGAGCCGGCTCGGCCGGCCGGAGATGCTCCTGGCGCACCGCACCGCTGAGTGTGAGCTCAGGCAGGGAGGTGGCGGCGGCGAGCGCCCCGGTGCGTTCGATGAACGAGCGGCGGGAGATGCGTCCCATTTACGTCTTAGGCGGTCCTAAAGCCTTGCCCCACCGGATGTCGACACACCGGAGCTATGGTCTGGCAAATAGTTCGAGCGGAACCGACCGGCCCATCTCGTAGTAACCGCGTGGGGTCGGGTGGATGTCGTCGCAGTTGAAGGCGGCAAAAAGCCGATCGGGGTCTGCCGGGTCACGGACGACCTCGTCGAAATCGATCACCCCGTCGAACGGTGCCTCCGTCCGGATCCACGCGTTGACCTCGTTGCGGGTTCGGGTCTTGGCCGGGGTCCAGCCAGAATTGTCCGTGGTCGGAGCCCGGTGGTGGCGCGGGATGATGGTCACCCCGTGGATCTTGAGCCCGCGCGCGTGCACCCGCTCGATGATCGTCTTCGTCCCGGCAATGACCTGCTCGGCCGACGCGTCACGCCGGATGTCGTTGGTTCCCATGAAGAGGATGACATCGGTGACGCCGGCATGCGAGAGGACGTCCCGCTCGAGTCGCTCCACCCCGGGTGTGCTGGTGGGGGCCGGCTGCAGATGCTCGCGGATGACCGTGTTCCCGCCGATGCCTTCGTTGACGACCGTCCGCCGCACCGCTGGGTCCAGGCTCGCGTCGAGCCGCACCGCCATCCAGTCCTCCCAGCGGTCGTGGGCATCGACAGTCGAGCACGAGCCGTCAGTGATCGAGTCGCCGAACGCGACAATGGCGCCGCCGGAGGACGAGGTCAGCACGTCGATCGACTTGAGCCACCACATCGAGGTCATCGTGTCGGTGAACCCGGCGGGCGTCTCGTCAGCCGTCAAATCGCCGGCGCCATCAGCGCTGGCGTACGACGTCACCAACGCCCCGCGGTGCAGGCTGGGACTGACCTCCGTGTCCGGAATATGCAGGCTTACCGCCAGGTCCTGTCTGGAGAGCACGGCGAGCTGGACCGGATCACTTTGTACGCTGCCGCCCGGCGGAATCGTGACACTGCGGTTCCCATCGAACAGCAGGGGACGGTGTGTGCCTGGCACCAGCGCGGCACCCCGCATCCGATGGCCGATCGACGCGGACCCGATACGCAACGGTTCGACGCCGTAGCCGTTGTCGAGACGAATCCGAACCGAGTCGCCTCCGGCGGTCACCCGTGCGACGAGCCGCACGGTCGCGTTCGTGACCCCGTCCTGGTCGAGAGCCTGTTGCGAGGTGGCCCAGGCCGTGACCCAGCGTGGTGACGGCGTCTGCCGCTCGAGTGCGGCAAGGCTGGCGGTCAGCGGGAGCGCCAGCATGGCGGCGGCGAAGAACCTGACCCAATGAGGCATGTGCGTCTGTCCAGTTTCGAGTGTCCAGCGTGCGGTTGACACACGTTACCTCATTCCGGACGCGGGATGAGCGGCTTCTGGGCGATGTCGAGGATCTGGGCCGGGCCGTCGGTGACGAGCGTCATGCTGATGGGGCGCGCCATCTTGGGGGGAGGCGCCGTGCCCCTGCGGCCGCGGGGTCTGACCACGAGGACCGCAACAATCGGTATTGACCGAATCAGGTCGGCGGGCCAGAATCATGCATCCTTGAGCGAAGACACCAGCACATCCGAGGCTCCCCCGGTCCGCCAGCTCTCAGCGCTCGAGTTGAAGGCGCTGATCGAGGCCGGCACCTCCTTCGAGTTTGTCGATGTGCGCACCGAGTGGGAGCGCTCGCTGGCGAAAATCGACGGGTCTCACCTTCTCGATCAGTCGCATCACGACACGTTGCTCCGGCTGGATCGGAGCGCGCCCATCGTTTTCTTGTGCCACCACGGCATTCGCAGTCAACAGGCCGCTGAGTACTTCCGGCGCGAGGGATTTCGCGATCTCTGCAATGTCCAGGGTGGCATCGACGCCTGGTCACAACTGGTCGATCCCTCCGTGCCGCGTTATTAGCAGCCCGTGGTGGAACCCCGCGGCGGGGCGTCACCACGGGTCGCTCGCGTCTCGGGACGGCCAGTGTCCCTCTCGTTCGTCAACCGGCAGGAGGTGAAAATGTCGAAAGTCTCAATGGCGTCGGTCTGGCTGGCTGGGCTCGTGTGCGTGTCCGTCGGGACTGCGACGGCGCAGTCACCAACGTTTGACATCTACTGGGTGGACGTCGAAGGCGGGGCAGCGACCTTGGTCGTGTCTCCCAGCGGTGAGTCGCTGCTGGTCGACACCGGATGGGGGACCGACGACGACCGCGATGCGAAGCGTATTGTCGCGGCGGCCACCGAGGCCGGACTGACCAAGATTGACTATCTGGTGATCACCCACTATCACGCGGATCATGTGGGCGGGCTCGAGGCGCTGGCCGAGATGATACCGATCGAGCGCTGTCTCGACCACGGCACCAACACCGAAGAGAGCAACCAGCGCTGGGTCGACGCGTATCTTGCGGTCTGCCGAGACAAGAGAACAGCGATTGAGTCCGGTGAGACGGTCCCGTTCGGGCCGGTCGACATCGACATCATAGCCTCGGACAATCGACTGATTTCTGCCACCGTGAACGGTGGGGGACCCAATCCCCTGTGCGCGACGGCCGAGCGGAAGACACAGGCCAGCCCTGAGAATCAGCGGAGCGTCGGGGCGCTCTTTACCTACGGTCGGTTCACGTTCCTCGACCTCGGAGATCTGAACTGGGCGAAAGAAATCGAGCTGTCGTGTCCGGTCAACAAGGTGGGGGAGGTCACCGTCTACCAGACGAGTCGCCACGGCGCCTTCGACGACGCCGGCGCGCCGACGCACCTGTATGCCATCAAGCCCCAGGTGGTTGTCGTGAACAACGGACCGCGGAAGGGGCTTGGTGGCACGTCGCCCGGTTTTACCGAGGTGTCGACCGCTCACTACGACCGGATCGCACGGACTCCGGGCATTGAAGGGATCTGGCAAGCCCACCGTTCGTTGCTGGACCCGGAACCGACCCACAACACGGCGGAGGACATGATTGCGAACCTGGGAGAGACGGCGGAGGACGGCGGCCACTGGATTCGGGCGTCCGTCAACCAGGACGGGACGTTTACAGTGACCAACGGCCGCAACGGGTTCAGCCGGAGCTACAGGGCGCGCTGAGTCGGCCACGCCGCCGATCGTTCGCTGTACCATCGACACTCGTCAACCTCTACGGAGACGGTCATGCCCGAAGAACGGACGTCGCGCGCCGCGCGATTCACGCGCCGTGAAGCCTTGAGCCTGCTGGGTGCGGGGGCGGCGACGGCGTTGTCGCCCGGTCCGATCTTCGGCGCGCAGGAGCCGCAGTTTCCCGCCGGCGCGGTCATTCGGACGGTACTGGACGACCTGCCGCCATCGGCGTTTGCCGGCGGCACGACGCTGTTCCATGAACATCTGACCCACGGTTCCGATTGGAACGCGAGAATGGCCGCGCGACCCTCTCGGGCCGGTTCGCCGGCACCCCCGCCCCGACGTGACCCCATTACCGGCTGTGTCTCCGACCTGTGGGAGGGATGTGCGAACCTTGATTTCCTGGTCGAGGAGCTCAACCGAGCCAAGCGCGACGGCGTCGTCTGTATCGTGGATGGCACCCATCCCGACGGAGGCCGGGACATCAACTTCCTGATGCAGATGTCCAGACGGTCCGGGATGTCGATCGTCGCGAGCGGTGGCTACTACGTCGACGAGATGTATCCACCCGAGATCGCCACGATGAGCGAGGACGACGTGACAGAGGAGCTCATCCAGGACGCGACGACGAATCCTCTGGGTGCGTTCGGCGAAATGGGTACCTCGGCCGAGATCACCCCGAACGAGCGGAAGGTGTTTCGAGCCGTCGGAAGGGCACATCTGGCGACGGGTCTTCCCATCTTCACGCACACCGAGAATGGGAAGTGCGCCGAGGAGCAGCTCGATATTCTGGAGTCGGTGGGCGTGCCACCCGAACGCGTCGCGATTGGCCATCTGGGAAGCCTGGTGGCTCCGGAGGTGGAGGTCCACAAGGCGATCTGTCGACGCGGGGCATTCGTCGGTTTTGATCGCCAGGGTGGGCGAAGCGATGACCGGAACGTGCCGATGGTGCTGAAGCTCCTCGATGCCGGCTATGCGGATCGACTGCTAATTTCTGCCGACTTTGGCGTGAACGCGTGGCCGAACTGGCAGCAGAACGGTGGCCCCGGCATTTCCAGGGCCCTCACGGTGTTCGTGCCCAAGTTGCGTCAGGCCGGCGTCGACGAGGAGACGCTGCGAGGCATTCTGGCGCACAACTCGCGCCGCTTCCTGGCCTGCGTGCCACAGGTGCCTCGAAGGGGATAGGGCCCTGTTCGGACCGCCAGGTCTGGAGGCGCCTGCCGGGAACCGTCCGCCACCCGGAGCCGGTCGCCCGGCGGTCGAGCCCCGCCGCCGTGGTTCTTGCTGACACGGATCCGCCAATACTCGCGTAATATGTAGCGCAGCGGGAAACCGCTCGAGCAGCGGGAGACCGCCAATTTCAACAGGAGAAGAACGACATGGCAACAATGAACGGAAAAATCACACGCCTGATGAGCGGCAAAGGCTTCGGATTCGTGGCAGGTGATGGAGACACCGAGTATTTCTTCCATCAGTCCGCGTGCAACGGCGTCCAGTTCGACGACCTGCAGGAGGGTCAAGAGGTGACCTTTGAAGCAGGCCAAGGACCGAAGGGCCCGCGCGCCGAGAACGTCACCCCGGTGTAGGAAGACATCACACCGAGAGCAAGATGGCTCAGCCCGCTGGCGTCTTCGGAGCCAGCGGGCGGCCGACGTCGTGTGCGTGCCGTGGCAGCCGCACGACCGAGCCTGGCGAGGCTGTCTCGCCAAAAGCGTAGCGGACACGGATCGCGACCTGCGGCGTTGATGGCGTCGCGGCTCGCGTTGTTCTGGATCAGTCGAATGCGTCTGGCATCGGCCCCAAACCGCCAGGCCTGCGCTAGAGCCTGACCCCCACGCCACCGACCCACCGTCAGATTGCCTCGAATTTCAGAGCTCTTGAGCGCGCCCGGCCATGGGTGAACACGCCATTCTCATCACCGCGACCGACCAGCCCGGCATGTTGTCTCGGCTGACGAAGGTGCTGGCCGACCACGATGCCAACATCACGCATGTCGACATCCACATCGGCACGCCCGCGTCGGTCATCTACTTCGAGATTACGGTGGCCGTGGGCCGGATGCCGGCGGTGGTCGCGGGACTCGAGGGTCTCCATGGCGTAGAGGAGGTTCGCGAGACGCCGTCCTCGGGGCGCATCTACGGCAAGCGCGTCATCGTGATGGGAGGCGGCGCCCAGGTGGGCCAGGTGGCGATCGGGGCGATCACAGAGGCCGACCGTCACAATATTCGCGGCGAACGCATCTCGGTCGATACGATTCCGCTGGTCGGCGAACAGGAACTGGCCACGGCGGTGCGGGCGCTTGTGCGATTGCCGCGGGTCAAGATTCTCGTGCTGGCGGGCGCGTTGATGGGCGGTGCGATCGCGGCCGCGGTGGAAGAAGTCCGCGCCAACGGCCTGCGGGTGATTTCGTTGAACATGGCCGGCAGCGTGCCCGATGCCGCTGATCTGGTCGTCAGCGATCCGGTGCAGGCGGGCGTCATGGCCGTCATGGCCGTTGCCGACACCGCACAGTTCGACCTGTTGCGTCAGAGTCGGAAGCGGTATTGACCCCGTCGACAACGGTTACAGGGGACTAGCGAGCCGGTGCGGGCACCAGCTTGCGTACCCACCCGTCCCCCTTGGTCAGCACGTAGAGTTCGCCGGTCGAGTCGGTCCCCAGGCGCATATCAACCCGGTTTCCGGGGCCGTAGGTGTCGGGGAACCCCGCCGCGTCGGACAACGCCTGCTCTCGACCCCCAAGCATCAATCTGATCTCCGTGATCTCGACCGGCTGACCGGGGTCGAGCGCGTCGGTGTCGATGACGAACAGCCGTCCCCGCGGGAAGTCGACGAACACATACTTGCCCTGCAGTTCGGGAATCGCCTGCCCGCGGTACACGAACCCGCCACCGATGGCGTTGCCCTCATCGTGGTCGTACTGCGCCACCGGATAGGTAAACTTGCCGTCGTCTTCGGCGGGTCGCGGATACAGCGGCCCAGGACCCCGTCCGACGGCGTAGCCGCTCGCGAACGTGCCCTCGCGAAGCCGCCAGCCGTAGTTGGCGCCGGGACGGCCAAGGTTGACCTCTTCGACCTGATTCTGGCCAATGTCGCCGATGAACATTCTGCCGTCCGTGTCCCAGGAGAAATGTTGGGGATGACGCAGGCCCGAGGCCCAGATCTCGGGAGCGACACCGGCTGTGCTCACAAACGGGTTGTCCGGTGGAATCCCGTAGCGTCTGGTCGCGTCTCCGGCCAGCGGGTCAATACGGATGATGGCTCCCTGGGGGACCGCGAGGGTTTGGCCGTGGTCGCGGGGGTCGTGGGCGGCCCCGCCATCGCCCAGGCACGCGTAGAGCATGCCGTAGTCTGACGACCCGGCCTCGGCATGCGGGTTGAACGCAATGGTGCCGATGTTGTGGTTCGGCGCGAACTGGCCAATGCGAAAAACCTCGCGGGAGGAGCCGCTGAACACGCCCGCGCTCGGATCGCGCGCCGTCCACTCACGAATCACGCTCTCGTGGCTTTCCGCGTCGTCATCCAGGTAGTCCGCGATACCGC
>CALBET010000654.1 GCA_937888665.1 uncultured Acidobacteriota bacterium | reverse complement strand
GTGCGAACGAGGCTGACCTCCGGCGGTATCGCGGGTTAGCCTGCGTTGGGCCAGAGCCGCCCGTTGAGTTCACCGTCAACGCACATGCACGGAGGTCAGCCATGCCGGAGCCTACCACCCTTTTTGTGGGCTTGGACGTCCACAAGGCGTCCATTGCCGTTGCCCACGCCAGCCCTGATCGGGCGTCCGACGTCGTCTATGTCGGCGAGATCGGCACCCGGGAAGCCGACCTCGACAAGCTCCTGCGGCGGCTGCACAGTCGCGCCGCCAGACTCGTCGTCGCCTACGAGGCCGGCCCGTGCGGCTACGGCCTGTACCGCACGCTGGCCGACCGAGGGATCTCGTGTCTGGTCGTGGCGCCCTCGCTGATTCCGAAGAAGCCGGGCGAGCGCGTCAAGACCGATCGGCGGGATGCGACGCCACTGGCCCGGCTCCTCCGCTCCGGCGACCTGACGTCGGTCTACGTGCCGACGGTCGACGACGAAGCGGTACGCGATCTCTCCCGGGCGCGCGAGGCGTCGGTCAGCGTGCTGAAGGATTCGAAGCGACGCCTGAAGTCGTTTCTCCTGCGCCACGGGCTGAACTACTCCGGGCGGGCGACGTGGAACGCCGCGCACCTGCGGTATTTGGCACGCGTCGTCTGCCCCACGCCGGCGCAGCAGGTGGTCTTTCAAGAATCGCTGCGGGCCGTGAGCGAGCAGACCGAGCGCGTCCAGCGGCTCGGGGACGAACTGGTCGAGGTCACGACGACGTGGCGGCTGCGGCCGGTCGTCGACGCGTTCCAGGCGATGCGCGGGGTGCAGAGCCAGACGGCGGTCACCCTCGTCGCGGAGCTCGGCGACCTTACGCGCTTCGACAACCCGCGGCAACTCGCCGCCTTCGTCGGCTTGATCCCGAGCGAGTACTCGAGCGGTGGCTCGCGGCGCCTCGGCCCCATCACGAAGGCCGGCAATGGCCACGCACGCCGGGCGCTCGTCGAGGCGGCGTGGGCGTATCGGTATCCGGCCAAAGTGTCGGAACACCTGCAGAAGCGGCTCGAGGGGTGTCCCTAGCCGATCCAGGAAATCGCCTGGAAGGCGCAGGTGCGACTGTGCAGGCGATACCGTCGCATGGGGGCTCGTGGGAAGCACCCGAACGTGGTCGTCACGGCCATCGCGCGCGAGATTCTCGCGTTCTTGTGGGCCATCGCCCGGGAGGTGCCGATCGGTCAGTGAGCGGACGGCAGGCATGCCCTGCCGAGTGAGGGAAGAGGCGCGGCCGCGGTTTGGCGTAATCCTCGGCGACGTTAGGAGGCGGCTGCGGCCGACCCTCGTGCCTAGACAGAGGACGGCGCCGGACGGATGTCAGTAAGGTGGTACCCAACCCACGGATATCAGCAGGATCAACCGTCGCGATTACTGGCCTCGCCTCTTCCCTGACCCTACCACCTGCGGCGGCACCAAGCCCGCCTAGCCCGCCTGGGGAGAGGTGTCTCTGACGTTGACAAATGAAGTCATATCAACGTCAGGCATCAGCCGCGGCGCTTTCGATTGCACCGGCGCCGTCGGCTGCATGCCGTGTTAGGCCGCGTGAAGCTCTTCGCAGATGTATCGATAGCGAGAATAGTGGTCTTCGAGCTCACCTTTGTGCATATCACGTAAGAATCCCAAGATGGCTTGGAGATCGCGGCACATGATCTTCGCGATCCTCGTCAACTGACCCTCGACTTCGTCATCGAGGGCTCCACCAGCGTCTCCAAGTCCCTTGCGAACGGCTGCCCACCGTTTGTAGTTGCGGTCCAAGGAGTCCTCTAAGTCCGCAATAAACTCCCGGTCGGCTGCGGGCAGACGTTCAAGATCCGCCACAGTGATCACCTGGGTAGCGCCCGAAAACGAGATTCGGTCTACAGACGCCTCGTAGGTTGCTCGCACCCCGAACCGTCGTGCGCGATTCTCTGGTCGGCCCGCTAGAGCTGCCTCGATAGGCTCGGTGGTTTCATCAATGATCCGGAGCCCTCCTGCCAGGGACCGCATCGTAACGGCATCCGCCACCTTGGTCGCGACTTCGACCATGACCTTGTTGCGCTGGGCGGCACTGAGTCGTTCGAGGGGGCGTTCAGGATCGTTGGCGGCTTGAAACTGCGACAGGGGGGTCATTCTCACGGCCGAGTACCCGACTGCCACCCATGCGAGGCGCAGTTCGTTCCGCCCGGCGCGCTCCAGCAACCGAGGCAACTCATACTTCGCGATAAACTCTGAAGCGAGAAAATCCTTCGACACCAGCAGGACGGCTACGGCCGCCTGGTCAAGGGCGGACTCGATCTCGTCTAACCATTTGGCACCGGCCTTGATGCGCGAGTCGTCCCAAATATTGACTCGCTTGTCCCGAATCCACGGCGCCATGTGTGTCACGAGTTCATCAGCCCATTTGCGATCTTCGTGGGCGTAACTCACAAAAACGGTCTTTCTCGCCTCGGCCATGGTCATCGGCTCCTGAACGATTCACATTAACATCAAAGTTCGTCGCGTAGACGGCCTAGACGTCAGGTTTCAGCGGCGCCGGCCGAGCCTCCGTGTCGGCGTCCGCTGCAAACCGTGGTTAGGCGTCTGGTTGGGGCCGCTCTCCATCGCCCGACCGCGCAACTACAGCACCTTCTCGGTTACGGCGCAGCTGTTGTTATAGCCATCAGGGACGGCAACACCGTCGATATACAGTTCACCTGTGACCCGATCGATGGAAAACCGCATGGTGACGTCGCGAAGAACCTCGGCCTCGCCGACACGGAGCTCGGAGCGTGTGCCGGTGAATCCGATTCGACCCTCCGTGAGCTCGGTGATGGGGTATCGTGCGTCTTCGTTTGCCAAGTAAACCTCATTTCGGCCGAGGTTGAAGACAAAAGAGTCAAGTTCTTCACCATACATGACCCATCGACAAGCAATCGCGATTTCTCGGTCACCTCGCTGCTCACACGCTGCCGTCGCTATGCCACTGACAATTGCTAACAGAACCAGCGGCGCAAGACTTCGCTGCGCGGTCATCGTCATCTCGCGGTATCGAGAAGCTGCCACTCTGCCGCGACACCGTGCGGGCAACTCGTCGCTGATGCTACTCACAATTCGCGCCGTGGACAAATCTGGTAAGGCGAAGCCGTTTCGACCGTGGCAGGCCGCGCCAAGACTGAGCGTCCTCGAGATGCCGGAGAAGAGACTCGGCACCGCCGATGATCGATATGTCCTTGAACATCACGGTCCGATCCCGGAGTCCCTGTTCGACGGCGTTGAACACATCCGCCATTGCCTCAAGGGCAGCATCTACATCCGACCGATTGATACCGGGCAGTACACTGGACCCGGGCCCAAGGGCGGCGACGAGATCCAGGTGCGCCACGTACTTGTTTCGGTAATCACGAATGGACGAGGCCTTGACTCTGACATCCGCGATCTTTTCTGCCACTGTCGCGGAGAGGGCAGCATCAGCTTCAACCTCGCCAAGCAATTGAAGGCGTTCCAGCACCAGATTGTCTTTCCCACCCGTCTTCAGTGCATCGGTGAGGCGCGATATGCCAAGCAGGACATCGCGCAAGAGCGCTCGATACACGGTGTCGAAGAGCGCCCCAGCTACGGTGTTCAGATGTTGAGATTGCTCGGCGCTTACCCCGAATAGTTGCATGAGGGTCTTCCACTCCGCATGAAGTTCTGACACGTGATTCCACAGAGCGTCAACGACCCGGGTCGAGTCTTCTGAAAGAGCCATCGTAACTTTTGTTGTACGACGCCTAACTACGTTCTGAGTAGACCGCAAGCAGCGGTCTCGCGGCTATTTGTGTTCCGCTGTCGCGGATGATGACGCTAACGCGAAGTGGATGCAAGGATTTACGGGGTTGCAGCAGAATGACGGAGCGACGGGGCCGCCCGGGTGAGCCGCTTGAACCAACGCTCTGCGGCTAACGCTGGAAGCCGGATGGCAGCGACGAGGACCGGAAGGACGTCTTATCAGCACGTTGTCGGATTCTCCGGCCCGGCTCATTGGGGGTTATTTGCGGCGCTGTCGCGGCTATACGATTACGGCCGGCGGGAGTGACGGGGGCGTAAGATATGCGGCGGGAAAGCTTTGCCAGGAGGGGACGTCCGCCGCTTGTCGCACGGTTGGCCGCGGATAGGTCGGGTTGCGCGCGGGACGCGCGGCCAACTGCGCTTCATGTGCTGCGACAAAGCGCCGGCACCGTGTGGAGGACGAGAGCGGCTTGGGGATAGCCGCGGCCGGATTGGCGGGCCGCGACCCTGTGCCTTCATAGACGGTCGAGTGGACTCTTGACGCCCAGGCCGCCGCGGTTCAGGACATGCGTGTAGATCATGGTCGTGCTGACGTTCGAGTGCCCGAGCCCAGTTCGGGGCGTTTGGGTCGATTATCGGGGATGTCAACAGGGGTGGCCTAATACTGGCTCGACTTCGAGTCGTGGGCGCCCACGGCCGGACCTTCGCCGTGCATCAGCACGACAACGCCGGTGGGGGGATCGGACTTGCCGATGACTCCCTTCGACGGGGCGGAGCCGGAGCGGTGGCTCGACCGAGAGTTCAACGACGTCGGCGCGGTCTTCTCTCCGGACGGACGCTATGTCGCCCACATGTCGGATCAGACTGGTGAGCGCGAGATCTACATCCGACCGTTTCCGGGACCGGGCGCACAACAGACCGTGTCGGTCGGAGGCGGGGACGAACCGGCGTGGGCGCCGAACGGCGAGCTGTTCTATCGTCGGCCGAGCGACTACGCCATGATCGTCGTCGACGTCGCGGCCGACCCGACATTGACCGTCGGCCAGCCCCGCGAGCTGTTTCGGGGAGGCGGGTATGAGGGCGGGTCGTCCCGGGCCAAGTACACCGTGACCGCCAATGGCGCGCGTTTTTTCATGAGCGCGAGTCGGGCGGCCTCTCCCGAGACGACAGGCGGCAGCTGTCCACATGTGGTCGTCGTCCAGATCTGGGGTCGCTGAGCTCACAGCCCGGGTCCCCATACCGTAGCCGGATCCCGGCCTCTCACCGATCTCTCCCTGTTCTGGTCCGCCCCGGCCGACATAATCCAGCGCATGGCAGACTCCCCCGGCACACGACTCGACGGGTTGGTAGTTGCGGTCAGCGTCATCCTGGTCCTGGTCCTCCCGCTCACCGCCGCCGGTCAATCACCTACGACGCCCTGGGGCGATCCGGTTCTCCAAGGCGTCTGGGACTACTGGACGTTCAGGCCGCTCGAACGGGCCGACGAGTTCGCCGGCCGGGACGCGTTGACCGACGAAGAAGCGGCGCTCATCGGTGAGCAGGGCCGAGCGGCCGCTTTGGCGACAGACCGGGATGGGCCCGGCCCCGGCAATCCCGGTGCGTACGGACAGGAAGTCTGGACCGAGCGGTCGCGCGCCACGGCGCTCAGACAGCCGTCGCTGATCGTCGACCCGCCCGATGGCAAGATTCCCGCGCTGACCGCGGCCGAAACGAGGCGGGTGGCCGCACACCAGTCATCCGGTGGACGTCCCGTTCGCACCCGCGCTGGCGGTATCAGCGTGGACGGTCCGGAGGACCGTGGTCTGGCCGAGCGCTGCATCGTGGGGTTCAGCACCGGACCCCCGATGTTGCCTGCTGGCTACAACAACAACGTCCAGATCCTGCAGGCCCCTGGCTACGTGGCCCTCGTCGTGGAGACGATCCACGATGTGCGCATCATTCCGCTGGACGGTCCCGGGCTCGTCGCTCCCGACGTCCGCCAATGGCTCGGCGCCTCACGGGGACACTGGGAGGGCGACACCCTCGTCGTCGACACCACGAACTTCACCGATCGGATCGGCAGTTTCAGCACCACGGGACAGTCGTGGGGAAAAAGGCGGCGGGCTCGACAGGCGCAGCGGACAGCATAATCAACCTGTCCACTTTTTCCAGGCAAGATCATTCAACCTTAGACGGGGCTCCGCCCCGAACCCCCCGAGGCCGCTCCGCGGGGACCCCTGAATACCCCACTCCGCCGCCGGCCGGGCTTTGCCCCCCCGGTGCCTCGGGGCGATAATGCGCATGACGCTCGATTCTCCGTATCCCCGACGTTCCTCTGGAGGTGGTCATGACGTTCTTCTACACCCGCAGGCGGCAGCTGATCGGCGCGGTCACGGTGGCCGCCGCCCTGGCCATGCTCGTTCCAATCTCAGCTGTCCGCGGGGCGGTGGAAGACAGCTTGCCGATGGCGAGTCCCGAAGAGGTCGGGATGTCATCCGAACGCCTGCAGCGGGTCAGCGCCCTGATGAAGCGGAACATCGACCAAAACCTGCTCGCGGGGACGGTCAGTCTGATTGCCAGGCACGGCAAGGTGGCGCATCTCGAGGCACAGGGCTTCGCCAACAAGGAGGCCGGGGTGGCGATGACCCCAGACAACCTCTTCACGATCATGTCGATGACCAAGCCGATCGTGACGGTCGGGCTGATGATGCTCTATGAAGAGGGGTACTTCCGACTCGACGACCCGATCTCGAACTGGCTGCCGGCGTACGCCGACAAGACGGTGCGCCGGACGGTCGGCGGACGCGAGGTGACCGAGCCGGCGGCGCGACCGGTCACCGTCCGCCACGTGCTGAGCCACACATCCGGGATAAGCATCCGGCCCCCCGCGGGACGCGGTGGGCAACGCCGGGAACGCCCGGCCACGCTGTCCGAGGCGATCGACGCCGCCGCAGATGTGCCGCTGGCATTTCACCCAGGGGACGAATGGCAGTACGGCGCTTCGACGGACTACCTGGCGATTCTCGTGGAAAAGATCTCCGGCATGAGCCTCGACGACTACCTCCGTGAGCGCATCTTCGAACCGCTGGGGATGACCGACACGCACTACAACATCCCGGAATCGAAGGTTGACCGCGTCGCCGCGGTGTACAGCCCGACCGGCCCCTCGAACGCGATCGAGCTGTTCCGGGCGCCGGCGTTTCAAGAGCCCACTCGCTATTTCAGCGGACAGGCTGGGCTCAGCTCAACCGTTGCGGACTATTTCCGATTCCACCAGATGATGCTCAACGGTGGGGAACTGGACGGCGTCCGGCTGCTCAGCCCACGCACGGTCAACCTGATGATCAGCAACCACGCGGGCGACAACCTGGTCTATGTGCGCGGCCCGGGCTACGGCTTCGGGCTGGGGTACGGCATCGTGATGGATCCAGGCCGGGCCACCGACCACCTGTCGCCCGGCAGCTTTCTGTGGGGCGGCGCCTGGGGCACCGTCGCGTGGGTCGATCCGGCCGAGGACATGCTGGGTATTCTGATGATGCAGATCACGTCGTACGGGCATCTCAGCGTGCGGCAGGACTTCTCGACAGTCGCCTCGCAGGCGGTCATCGAGACGAATCGTCACAAACCGCCCACGGTGATGGGGTACGAGAGTCGGTACTAAGTCCGCCCTCGGGATCAGCGCTTCAACCGGAACGAAGCAGGACGCGCGACAATGCGCGCCCCGCGGCCACGGAGTGGGCCATTCGGGGTCCCCGCGAAGTGGCCGCGTGGGGCTCGGGGCGCAGGCCCGTCTAGACAAGGCGCGCGATAATGCGCGCCCCGCGGCGGCGGAGTGGGGCATTCAGGGGTCCCCGCGTAGCCGTCGCGCGGGGTTCGGGGCGCAGCCCCGTCTAGAAGAAACCGCGCAGCCCCGTCTAGAAAAAGCCGCGCAGCCCCATCTCAGTACTAAATCGCCGCCATGCGGCCCTTCAGCATCCTCCGGACGAACGCGGCGAGCCGTTGGTCCGCCGGCTCCACCCGGTCGCCGAACCGTTCGCGCATCCGCCCGACGATATCCGCCATTGAGGTGTGCCCGTCGCACGCTCTCCAGATGAGCGAGCCCACGTCGTCGAGGCGTATGCGGTAGTGGGGATCATCGAACACCCGGGCCGCCCAACGTCCGAGCCGACTCGGGCCGAGCCGGGGACGCAGCAAGACACACCGGCCGTCCTCTTCGCCCCATTCAAGCAGCCGCCGAGGCCTGACCGTCCCGAAGTCGAGACCGGGGGCCATCACCCTGTCGGAGGCCCAAGCGTGCTGTCGCTGTTGCTGGCGCTCAGCGGCACGTTGACCAGCATGTAGTAGAGCACCACGAACACCAGGGCGCCGAGCCACGCGCTCTCGGCGATGGACGGCAGAACCTGCGCGATGCCCAAGGCGCTTCCTCCGAGCACGATGAAGGCCAACACCACCGCCATCAGGGCCTCCCCGGCGATAAACCCCGAGGACAGCAGGACGCCGGTGTTGGTCGCTCGGGTGACCTGCGCCGCATCTGCCCCGCGAGCCGCGAGCGACTTCGACAGCATCCAGGCCATGAGGCCGCCCACGAAGATGGCAGAGGTGGACCCGAACGGCAGATACATGCCGACCGCGATCAGCATGGGCGACGGCGAATTGATCAGAATGAGCCCCAGCGCG
>CALBET010000653.1 GCA_937888665.1 uncultured Acidobacteriota bacterium | reverse complement strand
GGGGCACTCGGGGTCCCCGCGGAGCCGCCGCGTGGGGTTCGGGGCACAGCCCCGCCTGAGTAATAAATGAGGGGAACGCAGGCCGAACGGGTCCTGATGGAGGTCGAGCAGGCCACCGACGAAATCGTCGATTTCGCTGCCGAGCTGGTGCGGGTGCCGACCGTGAACCCGCCCGGCGAGGCGTATGAGGCGTGTGCGCAGCTCCTCGGTGACCGGTTGCGAGCGTGCGGTTTCGAGGTTCGGGACCTGGTGCCGGAGGACCGGCCCGAGCACACGTCTCGCTATCCTCGCGTCAACGTGTTCGGTCGGCGCGGGGGCGGTCCGGTGGTGGCGCCGGCGGTCCGACGGCCGGTCCGGTCGTTCATCTGAACGGACATCTCGACGTGGTGCCGCCGGGTAAGGGGTGGACGTGCGACCCCTTCGGCGGCATCGTCCGCGACGGTCGCCTCTACGGTCGCGGTAGTAGCGACATGAAGGCGGGGACACCTTGAACCTGAACAGCATCTCCGGCGGACAGACTGGCCCGGCGGCCCAGACCCCCTGCGTACCGGATCGATGCGTGGCCACGTTCGACCGACGCTTTCTGCCTGAAGAGGGGTTCGATGCCGTAAAGGTCGAGTTGGAGCAATTCCTGGCTGAACTCTCCGAGCAGCAGCCGGGGCTACGCTGCGAGGTGCGCGACCGGATGGTGGTGCATCCGTTGTGTACGCCGGCCGGGTCGCCGCTCGTGCAGGCGCTCTCCGCGGCGGTCGAGACCGTCTGCGGGCCCGTGACCCTCGTGGCGAGTCCGGGCACGTACGACCACAAGCACGTGGCTCGCGTCGCCGGCATCGAGCAGTGCGTCGCCTATGGTCCCGGCGCGCTTGAGCAGGCTCATCAGCCCGATGAGTGGTGTGGCATCGACGACATCAGGCAGGCGACCCAGGTGCTCGCGTTGACGCTGCTCGCGCTCGTGGGCAAGGGCACCGGCCACTAGTCCCCAGGGGACTAGCCAGGGTCCCGGCCAGCGTCCGCTGCTGGTGCTCGCGCGATATACAGCAGATTATCCGACAGCGCGCGTGGCAGGAGGGCGGCCAGGGCTCGCGGATAGTGCCAGGCCGTGAGCGGGACACGACCCCGCCCCGTATACTCGATCGCGGCGTCGGTGAGGCCGAGTTCGGCGCCGATTCGGCGCAGATCGCTCTCGAGCAGTGCCGTGATGTGGGCCGGATAGTCCGTGTCCTGGAACGCGGAGAACTGGCCTTTCAGACACAGGGTCACGAGGCTCAGGACACTGCGTTGGTTCGGTGTCGTGACCAGGATCCACCCCCCCGGCTTGACGAGGCGCACCAGCTGCCTGACGAGCGCGCGCGGGTTTTCAAGATGCTCGATGGTCTCCACGGCAGCCACCACATCGGCGCGAGCCGCACCGCCGGGAAGCCGCCAGTCGCCGTCGAAATCTAGCTGATGAAACTCTGCGTCGACTGGGAAATCGTCGAACCGCACTCCGTCTATCCCGACGTACTCCTCGAACCGACTCTGCACGAAGCGGCGGAGAGCGCCACCGCCACACCCGATGTCGAGGAAACGCCGGCCAGAGATGTTCCGGGCTGCCAGCGCCGAGGCCACCAGGCGGTAGATTGCGGCGTGGCTGGCGCCAAGGCTGAGGCGGGCGTGCTGATCAAGGACGCGAGCGGCGGGAGGGACGGTCACCGGGGCTGATCATAACAGTCCCCTCGAGCACGTCCCGCATCGCGCGGAGCAGCGTGTTTCGGGTGAACGGTTTTTCGAGTAGTCGTTCCCTGGCGGGGTCGACGATGCTCGGGTCGAAGTATGTCGTGCCGCTATAGCCCGACATGTACAGCACTTTCGCGTCGGGACAGGTTTGCTCCAGCCGTGTCACCATCTGCTTCCCGTTCATCCCCGGCATGATCACATCGGTGAGCACGACGTCGATCGAACCGCTGGCCTCGGTGGCCATCCGAAGGGCGACATCGGGCGATTCGGCGTCGAGTACACGGTACCCGGCGCACCGCAATGCGTGCCCAGTAAAGGCGCGCACGGCGGCATCGTCTTCGGCGAGCAGGATCGTCTCGCCGTGTCCCGACGCTGCGGCGACCGGGTCCGGGCGTGGCGCCGGCGGTTCTGCCGGCCGATCGGTGCAGGGCAGCGAAATCGTGAAGCGGGTGCCCTCGCCCACACGGCTTTCCACTTCGATGTAGCCGCCCAGCTGCTTCACGGTGCCGTAGACGGTCGCGAGTCCCAGTCCAGACCCCTTCCCGGGCGCCTTTGTGGTGAAGAACGGTTCGAAGATCTGCGCTCGGGTGTGGGCGTCCATCCCCGTACCGGTGTCGGCTACGGTGAGAATCGTGAAGCGCCCAGCCGGCATGATGAACGCCCCGGCGTTGGATTCAGTACGGTCGGCGGTGGCGGTGGTGATGGTCAACCGGCCGCCCTCCGGCATGGCGTCGCGCGCGTTGACCGCCAGGTTCACCACGATCTGCTCCAACTGGGTGCTGTCCGCGGTGACGGCCTCCAGGTCCTCGGCCAGTCGTGACTCGATGGTGATGTGTTCACCGATGAGGCGGCCCAGTAGCTGATGGACGTCGCGGACGACCACGTTCAGGTCGACGACCGTCATTTTCAATGCCTGCCGCTTACTGAACGCCAGCAACTGCCGGGTGAGCGCGGCCGCCTTTTCGCCGGCACGCTGAATTTCGAGCGCCTCGGCGTGTAGCGGGTCACGCGGATCCGACTGACCGACGATCGACTCGCTGTAGCCGAGAATCGCGGTCAGCAAGTTGTTGAAATCGTGAGCGATGCCGCCCGCCAGACGACCCATGCCTTCCAGTTTTTGAGAGCCAACGAGCTGTTGCTCGAGCGCGCGCCGTTCCGTGATGTCTTCCGCGATACCCACGATCCGGCGGACCACGCCGTCCGGGTCCGGGACGGCGACGCCGCGGTCGTGTACCCACCGCGTCTGGTCGCCATGCAACACACGATATTCCTCCTGGAAGCCGCGCTGGAGCGCCTCCGGTCGCAGCGCGTCAAGCACTCGTGAGCGATCGTCGGGGTGAATCGCCGCGGTCCAGCCGGTGCTCGGGTCCTGCGCATCCAGGCGGTCTCGTCCCCACAGGCGCTGGTAGGCGAGGTTGACGTAGGTCAGTTCGGCGTCCCGCGAATCCCGTACCCAGACGACGTCACGGCTGTGTTCGGCGAGCTCCCGAAAGGTGCCCGGTTCCTGCCCGTTTACCACGTCTGGAGACGCGATAGACGGATCGTGGAGCCAGGTCGAGGCAGTGGCAGCAGTATGCACGGCAGAGGTCTCCCGGGATCGTCCCGGCGTCGGTGGCGACTCATGTCGCCTGCGGACGCACCGGGGCGTCTTGAGCCCACATCGTTACCGGCGGTCGGTCCACAACAGGCCGCCGGCGGAGAACTCGCTATCCCGGTCGTATGCAAGGCAAGTTTCGCGCCGAAGCGCCGCCCAATCGAGACAAGCCACCGGCGGACCGGGGTTTGGGCGGTGTGGGCGCGGCAGGGGGGCGACCTGGATCGGTCTGGTTCGCGTCAGACCCGGTAGGGCCGGAACTGCAAATCT
>CALBET010000652.1 GCA_937888665.1 uncultured Acidobacteriota bacterium | reverse complement strand
CCGTCATGAGACCGGATTGCGGTCCAGCGAGGAAGGCGATCGCACGGGCCAGCTCGTCTACCTTGATGAGTCGCCCGAAGGGCTGCATCGCTTCGGCGCGCTCCAGCCAGCCGGCGTCCTCGCTGTGGTGGTCGAGTCGCGTGGCGTGCTCCCCCGGGGTGTCAATCCATCCAGGCCCGATTCCATTGACACGGATGCGATCGCGAACTACCGCATAGGCGGCGTTACGAGTCACGGCGTTGAGGGCAGCCTTGGACGCTGAGTAGGCAGCGAGGAAGTCGGGACCACCCGTGGCAACGACGGAGGATACGTTCACGATGCTTCCGCCATTTCCATTCCGGCGCATCAGCGCGATCGCCTCGCGCATGAGAACCATGGGGCCACGCACATTGATGGCGAAGACCTCGTCAATGTCCTTCGCCGTGGAATCCACAATGGAGCCGCGCTTGGTCGTGCCACCCGCATTCACCAGGACATCAACGCGTCCGAACTGCCGATCTGCCGCCGCGATCACTGACTCGCATTCAGACTCTGATTCCAAACGTGCCTGCACGAACACGGCGGGAGCACCAGCTGCCTCCAGGGAGTTGCGGACCGATGCGCCCCGCGCGGAATTGCGTCCACAGATGACGATCCCAGCCGCCCCGTTGCTCGCGAAATGGCGCGCGGTGGCCTCGCCAACGCCCTGCGTCCCACCGGTTATGACACACACCTTGCCTTGAAAGTCTTGTTCGGACATGGTTTCCCCTTCGGGTTGTGTCAGGTACGGGGTGCCAGTGCCGCGGCTCCCACGTACGGCAGATCATGTGCCTGCTCGAGGTAGAGCAGCCGATTCCATTTCGCCGTGCGCTCCGAGCGCATTGTCGATCCCACTTTGATCTGACCAGCGCCAGTGCCAGTGGCGAGATCTGCAAGCCAGGTCTCTTCCGTCTCTCCTGATCGGGCCGAGACAACCGGCGCCCAGCCCACATCCAGAGCACGGCGCACAACGCGAAGTGCCTGGTCGAGCGTTCCCGCCTGGTTCGGTTTGACGAGAACGGAATTGGCCTCACCGCGAGCGATCCCCGCGTCAAGTCGCTTCACTGTGGTGACGTAGCGATCGTCGCCGAGAATCTGAGTCGAGTCCACCAACGTCGCGATACGAGACCACCCCTCGTCATCGTCCTCCCCCGCGCCGTCCTCAATCGAGACGATCGGGTAATCCCGACGCCACCCGATCACCCGATCGACGAATTCGGCGGACGTCAGGGTCTCGCCTCCCATGCGGTAACCCCCCGGAACCTGGCACTCGTTGGCCGCAACATCCAATGCGATGGCGACCTGATCACCCGAGCGCAAGCCCGACCGAATGATTCCTGCAACCACAGCCTCGATCGCACGCTCATTCGAATCGAACGGTGCGGCCAGTCCGCCTTCATCTGCAATGAGGGCGGTGGTAAACCCCTGGTTGTCAAGGACCGCTCTGGTTCCGGCTCGCACTCGCCAGCACCATTCGATCGCCTGCGCGAAAGACGTCGCGCCGACCGGGACTACGAGGACATCTTGGATATCGATCAGACTCCCCGCGTGCGCGCCGCCGGAGATGATGTTGACCATCGGGAGCGGAATGCTCGGGGTCGCTGTGGTGCGCTCAGCCAGCCAACGCCAAGGTTCGACCCGCAAGGAATCTGCCGCGGACAACCACGCAGCGACACTTACCGCCGTTCCGATGTTGCCTCCCAATAATCTCAACTGCGGATCGGGGTCCAATGTGCGCAACGCAAGATCAATATCCGCTGGGTCCTGTGCATCGCGCCCAATCAGCGCATCACGCACCTTCCCCTCCATTGCTCGAGCGTGCGCGCTCACCGAAAGACCAGCGTATTCGTTTGCGTTGCCATCCCGAAGGAAGAACGCCTCATGAGAACCCGCACTTGCACCTGAGGGTGCCAGTGCTACGCCAGCCCCTGAACCTGCACAAACCCGAGCAGCAATGGTCGGATTTCCGCGGGAATCAAGCGCCTGCCATAACTGGACATTCGAGATTAGAATCGTCACCAGATGCCCTGCTATGCCATTCCTATATCGGACAGGTAGCTTCGAGTGCTAACTGCGATCGGGAACGGTCGATCAAATTCCGTGGGATACAGGTCTTGCTCCACGATTCCAATCCCTTCGAAACCGACGTCGTCCAAAACCTGGCGGAATTGAACGAAATCGATCACCCCCGCCTTGGGTTCGGTAAATGCACCCATCTTTACGGCTTCGGCAAACGGGATTTCCTGTGACGCGACCTCGGCCCGGATTGTGTCATTCACACTTTTGATGTGGAGGTAGGGAATCCGTTCGTAATGGTCACGCATGAACTGCACCGGGTCACCCCCGCAGTAAGCATGATGTCCGGTGTCCAGGCACATGCTTACCAAATTGGGATCGGTCATCTCAAGATAACGTTCGATCTGGTCCTCACGTTCGATGCTCGTCTGGGCATGCGGGTGGAAGGCAACTTTCAGTCCGTACTTATCGGAGACATACAAACCGATTCGGTTCGACACTTCGACCAGTCTCGCCCATTCCTCCGCCGTGAGCTCCGAGGCAGCTACCTGCTCGCCGGTGAAGAGATCCGTATACATACTCTCGATGAGGACGCAGTACTGCGCACCGAGGGATTGCAGTAGTGCGCAGGTCCTATCGATCTCCACCTTGCGCTCATCCCAAGCATCAGGTCCATGAAAGTTCCCGAAGACAAAACCGCCACTCAGCCGGAACTTGTGGGCCTCCAGCAGGGCGCGGAGAGCAACGGGATCGACAGGCAGATAGCCGTAGGGACCGAGTTCTATCGTGCGATACCCGGCGCGATTCGCCTCATCAAGGAATTGCTCAAAAGGAGGCTGTCGAGGGTCACTGGGAAACCAAACCCCCCAAGAATCCGGTCCGATACCCAACTCAAATTTCATCTCAACTCCCAGTGCTCAGCGGCTGGCAGATCTTTTGCCAACAGTCACCACAACTCTATCGTATTTACTATACTGGGGTCATGGAACGTCGAAGCGCGGTTGGATTCAAAGCTGCACGAGGTGCCTCACGTATTTGTGAGCGCGTAACTGTTGCTGGTGCCTCACGCACTTTGAGCGCGTGAGGCTTGCGGTTAGTTGCTGGGCTGTAGCCGTTGGATCGACTTCTCCAATGATGCCATGTCCAGGCGCCGGGTCTGGGTGAGTGCCCGTGTCTTCTCGGCCGCGAGGTGGGTGAGCTGCTGCTGGATGCTGGTGATGTCACGGGTCAGGTCGCCGGGATTGATACCAGCGATTCGTGTTTCGATGTTCTCGATATCGACTGGTATGCCGGAGCGTTTCACCCGCTGCCACGGAGTTTCTGGTTCGTCGTAGACACGACGCCTGCGCCCGCCCGCGGTCTCGGCGTATCCGATGGGCTTCTTCGTGGGTGTGAAGAAGTTCATCCGCAGCGACACCAGGGGCCATAGTCAATTCAGCAGTTCCCGCTCCTCGGTCGTGTCATACCGCCAGTAGAACGCGTGCTTCCTGACAACGTGGTTGTTCTTCGACTCGACCGTGGCCTGGTCGTTCTTCTTGTAGGGCCGT
>CALBET010000651.1 GCA_937888665.1 uncultured Acidobacteriota bacterium | reverse complement strand
TCGACTATCAACAGGCCCTCCCGCGGACACCGCACGTGACCGCCGACGGCAACGACTAGTCCCCTGGAACCCCGCGTGTCACCACGGGCTGCGAGGCTTTTCACTTCACTCGATATCGTTCGGGCAATCCCGGCTGATAGGACGGCGGGCTGGTGTGGGCGAACCCCTGTAGGAACTCGACGGTGGTCTCGATCGTTCGCTCCGCTTCCGCCTCCAGCGCGGCGCGCGATACCTGCCAATCGGGTCCATTTCCGCCGGAGCGGACGGCCTGGCCCGGACGCGTCGCCCGGTAGTGGTCGTACCTCGCATACCGACTCATCCCCTGCAGTCGTCCGGCGTGAGATGATCCCGATGCCGCGCGGTCGAGCGAGCGGTGTGGGGGAGGGCAGATGACATGCGAGTGAGCAAGACGGCGGGGCTGGCGATGACACTGACGCTGACGCTACCGGCGCTGGCGTTTGCGGTCGGGGCCTTCACGCCGAGCCAGGCTGAGGCACAGCCGGTTCCCCGATACGAAGTCGACCCGCTCTGGCCCCAACTCCCGTTGGGTGACCACTGGATCACCGGCGGGCTCGGCGGGATGTGTATCGACGGCCGCGATCACGTGTACATCCTCAACCGCCAGAACGTCGTGCCGGACGATCTGGATGGCGCCCGTCAGGCCCCGCCGGTCATTGAGCTCGACCCGAACGGCGCGGTCGTGCGTGCCTGGGGAGACCCGGACGCCCTCGGCGACCGGCTCCACGATTGCCACGTCGATGGCGATCAGAATGTGTGGATCGTGGCCTCCGGCACCGGTGTCGTCCAAAAATATGCCAGCGACGGCAGCCGGCGACTGCTCCAGATCGGAGAATCGGGGGTGTATGACTCCTCGGACGGCACGCGCGAGGGGACCCCACTGAACTCCGACCGCGCCCAGTTCTTCCTGCCGGCGAGTCTCGACGTAGATGCCGCCACCGGCGACATCTACGTCGCCGATGGGGAGACCCCGCGCGGCAACCAGCGGATTGCCGTCCTGGACCGGACCGGCCGATTCCTGCGCCAGTGGGCGTTGCATCGGACGGACGCCGAACGAGACCTGACGCCGCTGCCCCATTGTCTCCGGCTGTCCAACGACGGTCTGGTGTATGTGTGCGACCGCCAGGCGGACCGGATCCAGGTGTTCGACCGGATGGGTCGGTTCGTCCGGAATATCGACGTGCCCTTCACCCCCATCACCTCCCCCGATGGGCGCCGCAGCGGCACCCGTGGAACCGCCGTCGTACTCGCCTTCTCTCCCGATGCGGACCAGCAACTCCTGTTCGTGCTCAATCAGAACAGCGTGATGGTCGATGTGCTTGACCGCCGGACCGGGGAGCGGCTATCGAGTTTCGGCGGGGGCCCGGGACGCTATCGCGGTCAGTTCACCCTTCCCCACGGCATCGCCGTTGATTCGGTGGGCAACGTCTACATCGCGGAACAGGAAGGCCGTCGTATCCAGAAGTTTCGCATCGTCGCCCCCTGAGGCACACAGAACGGCTACGGGTCGGTCACACAAACCCTACGTGCTCCCTCGTCCCGCCACGAGACGTCTCTCACGCGCGTGAAATATGTCACCACCGTGGCGAGTCTACCTCCGAAGAGAGACGGTGTCGGGTCATGGAGTCTCGTGTCCGACGGGCGGTTGCATATACTGAAGGCGGTCTCTTGGTTCCCCCTGGGTTGGAGGACGGTGTGATGATGTCGACGAATCGTGGACTGGTGGCAATGGCCACTGTCGTGGCCCTGACCGTGGGGGGCACGCCGGCCTGCACCGGACAAGGTAATCCGCTCGCGCCGGGCGGGGTCGGCTTCTTCTCGTTCACCGACATCCTCCTGGGCACCGGCGACGTCGCCGGCTTCGGCAAGCGGGCCACCATCAACTACATCGCCTGGATCTTCGACGGCGGCCAGTCAGACAACAAGGGCCAGGAGGTCGACAGGGGCGACGGACTCACCTTCGTGATTGGCGCCAGTCAGGCCATCGGCGGATTCGACCAAGGAGTAGCGGGCATGCGTGTGGGCGGCCAGCGGCGGCTGGTGATTCCGCCCGACTTGGGGTTCGGTGCGAACGCCGCCGGAGTCATTCCCGCGGACGCCTCACTGGTGGCCGATGTCACGCTTGTCGATGTGCAGCAGGTCACCACCGACAGTGCTCCCTTCACCGTCACCGACCTGACGGTCGGTGACGGCCTCGACGCGGCCACGGGCGACCGGCTGCTGGTGGCCTATGGCGGGTGGCTCTATAACGAGAGCCAGCCGGACAACAAGGGCATACTTTTCGACGCGTCAGGCACCAACGGGTTCCCGTTCACCCTCGGCGCGGGGCAGGTCATCCCAGGGTGGGACGAGGGCCTCGTCGGGATGCGTGAGAACGGCGAGCGGCGCCTCATCATCCCGCCCGAACGAGCCTACGGCGCGACTCAACGCGGGCTCATTCCGCCGAATGCCACGCTGCTGTTCGACATCACGTTGCTGACCGTGACACGGTAGCATCCAGGGTATTTGACCGAAATCGCAACGCCGTCAGGCAGGATGAAGCGCTCGTCGAATGCAGCAGGGCTTTCACCACGGGCTGCTCGCATGTCTCGCCGTCGTGAAGCGGCGCTCGTCGTCGCGCTGGCCGTCATCACCACGGTCGCGCTGACGTATCCCCTCGCGTTCCAGCTCGGCAGCGGCGGACGGGTTGACGCCGAAGACGGCCTGTTCAGCATCTGGAACATCGCATGGGTTGCCCGGACCGTCGTGGCCGACCCCACAGCGTTGTTTCACGCCAACATTTTCTACCCACATCGCAACGCGCTCGCGTTCTCGGAAGCCAACCTCGTGGCGGGCCTGCTCGCGGTCCCACCCTACTGGCTGACTCGCAATCCCTACGCGGCCCACAATACGGTCGTGCTGTGGTCGTTCATGCTGTCGCTGGTGGGCACCTATCTTCTGGTTCGGCGTCTGACCGGCGACCGATCGGCCGCCGCCGTCGCGGGGGTGCTGTTCGCATTCTGTCCCTTCGTGTTCGCGCGCAGCGCGCACATCCAGCTGCTCATGACCGCCGGCCTCCCGTTCAGCATGCTGGCATTTCACCGTCTGGTGGAACGGCCGAACGTCGGTCGCGGTGTCGTCTTGGGTCTGGTCTTGGCGGCGGCGGGGCTGGCCTGTGGCTACTACGGACTGTTCGCCGGCCTCATGGTCGGCGTGGCCATTCTTTTCCATGCCGCCACTGATCGACTCTGGACCAGCCGCTCGTACTGGACCGCGATTGCGGTGGCGGTCGCCACCGGCGGTGTCGTCACGGGCGCCAGCTTCATCCCGTATCTCGAGGTCGCGGAGACGCACGGGGCGATGGCCAGAACCCTCGATGACGCTCGGATGTATTCGGCCGACTGGCGGGCGTATCTGGCGTCACCGGCCCGGTCCCACCGGTGGATACTCACACGTATCGAGGTCTGGAACGAGGTCCTGTTCCCCGGCTTCCTGACGCTTGGACTGGCCGCGGTTGGGGTCGTCACCGGGCTCCGGTCGAACGGCAGCATCCCGGCGGGGACCACGGCGGCGGCGCCCGCGCGCCAGGACCGGCGCCGAGTCGTCGCGCTCTACGCGCTGCTCGCATTGCTCGCCACCTGGGCCTCGCTCGGTCCGGCGGGCGGCCTGTACACCCTGTTGTTCGAAACGGTTCCCGGGTTCGGGATGTTGCGAGCACCGGCGCGGCTGGGCATCGTGGTGGCACTGGCGCTGGCCGTCCTGGCTGGCGTCGGCGTGACCCGGCTTGCCCGCGGACGCCGAAAGGCCACGGTCACCGCCGGTCTGCTGATCGCGGCGCTCGCCGAACTCGCCGCGGTGCCGTATCCCCACTACGAGGCGCCCCGGTTCCCAGCCGCGTACCGCATGCTCGCGCAGTTGCCGTCAGGCCCTCTGGCTGAGTTCCCCTACTTCAACGAGCGCATGGACTACCCGCGACACTCGTATTACATGGTCGGGTCGACGGCACACTGGCATCCGCTCGTCAACGGCTACTCCGACCTGATTCCACAGGACTTCCGGGCCGAGGTGAACGACCTCGCGGCATTCCCGTCACGGCGGTCATTTGACATCCTGGCGCGGCACCACACCCGCTACGTCCTGCTGCACCGACAGTTCTATGGGGATGAGGAGTGGACGGCGCTCGCGGCGCGCGTCGCGTCGTTCAACGACCGGCTGCAACCGATCTTCTGGGATGACGACGCACGCCTATACCAGCTCGTGACCGACGAGAACTAGGGCCCCACCCCGCCCGGGCCCTCAGGCGCGCCCACGAGCCCCTGGCGGACAACTTGCGACGTTCGAGCCGCCAGTGGTACGTTTGCGTCTCTGGTGACGCACACGCCCCCGACCGCCGCCGGCGGTCTGACCATTTTCTTCCCGGCCTACAACGACGCCGGCACCATTCCCAGTCTGGTGATCTGCGCGGTGATGACCGCCCGTGAACTCACCGACGATTTCGAAGTCGTGGTGGTCAACGACGGCAGCCGCGACGGCACGGGACAGGTGCTCGAGGAGCTGTCACGGATGTGCCCCGCGCTCCGCGTCGCGACACATCCCCAGAATCGCGGCTACGGGGCCGCGCTGCGCACCGGCTTCGCCTCCGCGACGAAGGAATTCGTGTTCTACACGGACGGCGACGCCCAGTACGACCCACGGGAGTTGGCCGATCTCTGGGCCTGCATGACCCCGGATGTCGACCTGGTCAACGGGTACAAGATGAGCCGGTCCGACCCGCTGCACCGGATCATCATCGGCCGCCTGTATCACCACACGGTCAAACTGTTGTTCGGGCTCCGCGTCAGGGATGTCGACTGCGATTTTCGGCTGATGCGCCGTTCCATCTTCGAGCGCGTGCACCTGGAAAAAAGCAGCGGCGTGATCTGTCTCGAGTTGATGAAGAAAGTGCAGGACGCCGGGTGCCGGATCGTCGAGACGCCGGTGCACCACTTTCATCGCGCATACGGCACATCCCAGTTCTTCAACTTCCCACGCATCGCGCGCACCCTCGTCGACATCGCGAAGCTGTGGACGGCGCTCGTCTGGCGCAAGACACATCAGGACGCCGCGACCCACCCGGTGCCGCCTCCGGATCCGCGTCCGGGGCCCGTGACAAAGCGCACGGAGGAACGGTCATAGCGGCCCGGGGTGCACCTCCCGTGCGCACCGGGCGGTCACGCCGGATCGGCGCCCGGCTTCCTGGCCATGGCCAGCAGCGAACTGCCGCACGGCAAGTCGACATGACGGACGATCGCCGCTTCGAGCGCCAGTACCCGGTCCAGCAGCGCGTTGACCAGTGTGGACGGGACCTGCATTTCGAGGGTCGCGTCCTCGTCATCCTCCCGGGCCAGGCCGAGGGTGCGCTGCATGAGGCGCAAGGGCACCAGAATGGGCAGCATCGCGGTGTTGGTGTAGGTCATCCGCTCGACGCCGAAGCCGGCGTGCTCGAGCACGGCCCTCAGCCCCGGCGCGCTGTAGCGTCGCACCTCGTGCGCCAGCACCGAATGGTTCCCGGTCAGTATCGGCATCGCGGCCACGTTGACGAGGACCCGCCCGCCGGGACGCAGGACGCGAAACATCTCCGCCACGGCGGCCCGTTCGTCGCCCGTGTCGAGGCAGTAGAGGACATCGAACGAGGTCACGAGGTGGAAGTGCGCGTCTGGAAACGGCAGGTGCATCACCGTCGCCTGTGCGACGAGACGTCCGGCCGCGCGGGCGCGTCGCACGCCGGCCCACGCCTGGTCGACGCCACGAGCCTGTCCGTAGTCGGCGAGGACCCCGAGATTCGCGCCGGTGCCGCAACCGCAGTCCAGAATATCGGGATGGGGGTAGTCTTCAACCGCCCGAGCGAGGAGCGGACGCACGAACCGCCGGAGCCCGCGGAACCAGAAGTGCCGCTGTTCAGCCCGGGCGGTCGCATCCAACAGCCGTTCCATGGGTCAGGCGGTCCCTGCTATGCAACGTCTCTTCACGTACGATGGACTCTCGGACCAACGAGGCGAGATAGGCGAGATCGACGAGATCATCATGGGCGACGACAACGCGTCATTCTACAAGGGCCGGCGTGTCCTGATCACTGGCGGACTCGGGTTCATCGGCAGCAACCTGGCAGACCGACTCGTGGCGCTGGGCGCCGAGGTGCTGCTGGTCGACTCGCTGCTGCCGGACTACGGCGGCAACCTGTTCAACATCGACTCGATTCGCCATGCCGTGCGGGTCAACGTGTCGGACGTGCGCGATGCCAGCTCCATGCAGTATCTGGTGCGTGACCAGCAGGTCATCTTCAACCTCGCCGGACAGGTCAGCCATGTCGACAGCATGCGCGACCCGTATACCGACCTCGAGATCAACTGCCGGAGCCAACTATCGATCCTGGAGGCGTGCCGGAACCACAACCCGTCGGTCAAAGTGGTCTTCGCGGGCACCCGACAGATTTACGGCAAGCCGGACTCACTCCCGGTGACCGAAGAGCATCTGGTCCGCCCGATCGATGTCAACGGGATCAACAAGGCCGCCGGTGAGTACTACCATCTCGTCTACAACAACGTGTTCGGGGTGCGCTCCTGCTCGTTGCGTCTGACCAATGTGTACGGACCGCGGCAGCTCATGAAGCACAACCGCCAGGGGTTCATCGGCTGGTTCATCCGTCTGGCCGTCGAAGATCGAGAGATCCAGCTCTTCGGCGACGGGTCGCAACTGCGTGACTTCGTCTACGTGGACGACGTGGTGGAGGCGTTCCTCCTGGCCGGCGCGTCCGACGCCTGCAACGGCGAGGTCTTCAATGTCGGCGGCAGCGGACCGGTGTCGCTGGGCGAACTCGCCGAACTGCTCGTCGACGTGGCCGGTACGGGCCGGGTGCGTTTTGTCGACTGGCCCGCCGAGCGCCGGGCCATCGACATCGGAGACTTCTACGCCGACTCGTCGAAATTCACGCGGGCCGTCGGGTGGACCGGCCAGGTGGCGCTGCGTGACGGGTTGACCCGCACCGTCGGGTACTACCGAGCCCACCTGCCCGAGTATGTCGACGCCTCGCTCGACGCGCCGTCGGAGATGTCATGACCACCGAGACCGTCACCTGGGTCGATCTCCGCCCCCAGGAGGACGCCGCCGATGTCCACGCCGCCATCCGGCGCGTCATCGACCGCGGGTGGTTCGTGCTCGGGCCGGAGGTAGACGGCTTCGAGGCGGAGTTCTCGCGGGCCACCGGCGCGGAGCGCACGATCGCGGTCGCCTCCGGCACCGACGCGTTGACGCTGACCCTGCGCGCACTGGGCATCGGGGCTGGTGATGAGGTGATCACCACGGCGCTCTCTGCCGCCTTTACCGCACAAGCCATCATGATGGCCGGCGCGCGACCGGTCTTCGCGGATATCGACCCGGATCGCCTGACCGTGGACCCGGCGGCGGTCGACGCGCTGGTCGGACCACGGACCGCCGCCGTCATGCCGGTGCATCTGTATGGGCAACCGGCCGACACCCCCGCGCTGGCCGCGGTGGCCGACCGGCACGGGCTGGCGCTGATTGAAGACTGCTGCCAGGCGCATCTGGCCACATGCGAGGGCGTCCCGGTCGGCACGACGGGCATCGCCGCCGCCTATAGCTTTTATCCGACCAAGAACCTCGGCGCGTTCGGCGATGGCGGCGCCGTCTGCACGCGGGATGCGGCGCTCGACGCGCGCCTGCGTCGGCTTCGCAACGGCGGTCAGGACGGCCGGTACCGTCATACAGAGCCAGCGGCGCATTCGCGACTCGACGAGATACAGGCGGCGGTGCTGCGCGCGAGGCTCCCGTATCTGTCTGACTGGACCGCACGCCGACGGGCGCTGGCCGCCCGGTATCGAGACGGGCTGGACGGGACGCCGGTGCTGGTGCCACCGGCCTTCGACCCGGGGCACGTCTACCACCTGTTTCCGATCAGAACCACCGCCCGCGACCGCCTGCAGGACCATCTGCGCGCACACGGAATCGACACATTGGTGCATTACCCCACGCCGCTCCCAGCCCATCCGGCGTTCGCCGACGCCGAGCCCGACCACTGCCCCGTGGCGACCGCGGTCTGCGGCGAGTTGCTCTCGATGCCGCTCTACCCGACACTGTCGGAGGCGGCGGTGTCGCGGGTGATCGGCGCCGTAGCCAGCAGCGACGTCGGCGCGTAGGATTCCGGTCGTGAGTCACCCGTGGTCGCGGCTGTGCACATCTCCGTAGCGCGGCGCGCGGCTGCACAGGCGTAGGAGCAGACGAATGCACGACGACGACGACGACGACGACACGACGACCTATCGGGTCGTGGTCAACCACGAGGAGCAGTACTCCATCTGGCCCGACGACAAAGACATCCCGCTGGGATGGCGCGACGTGGGCCAGCCCGGCTCGAAGGAAGAATGTCTGGCCTACATCTCGGAGGTGTGGACCGACATGCGTCCGTTGAGCCTCCGGAAGCATATCGACGCCGCGGCGGGAGAGACCGAGTCGTGAACGGGTCGGGCGGTTGACCGCAGACCGTCGGCACCACGCTCGGATGGTCATGACATGAGGCGCTCGAACGGCGGCCCGCCGCTGGCGTTGCCGGCCGGCCACGCGCATCTCTGGTGGGCAGTGCCGGAGCGGTTCACCGACCCCGACGAGCTGGCGCGCTACCGCGAGGCGCTCACCGAGGATGAGCGCCGGAAGACGGATCGATTCCGTTTCGCTCGAGACCGTCAGCTCTGTCTGATAGCGCGTATCCTCGTGCGCACGACCTTGTCTCGGTACGACGGCGTCGAGGCGTCCAACTGGCGCTTCCGAGCCAACCGCTATGGTCGACCGGCCATCGAGACACCCGCATCGTCACTGCGCTTCAACCTCTCGCATACGGCGGGGCTGGTGGTCTGTCTCGTGAGCCGCGACCGCGAGGTGGGGGTGGACGTCGAACCACGTAGTCGCTCGGGGGAATGGCTGGACCTGGCGAGCCGCTTTTTCTCGCCGCGCGAGGCCGCCGGGCTCCGCGAGGTCGAGGTGTCGGAGCGCCCGCGCCGTTTCCTCGAGTACTGGACCCTCAAAGAGGCGTACATCAAAGCTCGAGGCATGGGCCTGGCCATTCCGCTGGCCGATTTTTCGTTCGACCTGCCGGCGCCGCGTCCTGATGCCGTGCGGATTCGATTCGCGCCGTCGCTGGATGACGACCCGGCGCGATGGCAATTCGGGGTGCGCGAGCTCGGCGGGCACCATCTCGTCGCGACCGCGGTGGAAGCCGATGCCGCCGCTCCGGTGCGCATCACGCCCCACGAGGCGGTCGGCCCGCTGCTGTGACCTGCATCACGCCCTTGGATAGATAGCCGGCGGGCCTGAAGGCCCCCCTCAGCGGTGATACTCCGGTCCGCCGGTCTGCCGACCGACAGTCGGCCCCGGAAGAATCTCGCGCAGGTATCCATCGATCCCCCGTTCGCGACGCCAGTGCTTGGGGTACCCAAGCGACACCTCCTCGAAACGGACGCCGTCAATCCAGTCGGTCGTGCGGATATGTAGATGCCCCGACACCACGACCCGCGCTCGGAAACGGGTGTGCCACTGCTCGGTCCGCCGCGTCCCGCACCAGGGCGAAAACCGGGGGATGCGGTGTAACCGCACGATGTCCTGTCGGAGCGGAAAGTGATTCACCAGAATCGACGGGGCACTCGCGCATGCCTCGGCCAGCCGCCGCTCAGAGTACTCGACCCTGGCGTGACACCAGGCCGTACGGCTCAGGTAGGGATCGGGCGCCAGGAACCGCTCGTCGGCACTGAAGATACCGTCGGCCGCCGCCCACGTCACGGCGTCCTCCGGCGCGACGGTGTCCGGTCGAAACGTATAGTCGAAGAGGACAAAAAGCGGGGCAATCACACAGGCGGGCTCTCCGGGCCAGCGCACATACGGATCCTCAGGCGTGAGAACACCGAACCGGCGACACACCTCGACCGCGGCCTCGTATTTCGCGACACCCCGCGGTCCCTCGGTCCGATGACTCCAGAGCTCATGGTTGCCAGGCACCCAGAACACCTTCGCGAAGCGGTCGGTGGCGGCAGCCAGCCCCAGCTCCAGGTGCGCCAGCGTCTCGCCGACGTCTCCGGCGAGAATGAGCCAGTCGTCAGCACGCGCCGGCCATGCCGACAGCGCCTCCCGGTTCGGCCGGTAGCCCAGGTGGAGGTCGGCGAGCGCGTAGAGCTTCATGCGGGGGAAGGCGGCACGAGCCGCGGGACGGCGTCACCACAGGCTGCTATGGATGACAGGGACGCGGGACCGCATCACCCACATGGTAAATCGCGCAGCCGAGGTCGCCGGACGGAGTCACCGAAATCACCCCGAACTGGTTCACGATGTTATCCGACGGCATGAATGCCCCCTGTGACACATCCGTCCAGCCGCTCAGGTCCCAGCCTCTCTCCGCGAAAGCCGTGTTCGGATTCGGGACCGACCTGGCCAGTCGACTCCCGCCGGACGTGCCGGACACATTCACGCTCAACATGGCACGCTCGCCCCGCGTGAGACGCAACACTTCGTAGGTATGGGTATGCCCGCTCAACACCACATCGACGCCGCCGTCGATCAGTATCTCCGGCAGGGTGCGGTCACCGTGGGCGCCGTACGCACCGTTCCACACGCACCGCGCGTGGTCCTCGTGCTTGGTGGCCGAGAGCATCATCGTGTGGTGGAAGGCCACCACGGTTGGTCCGTCCCACGACCGCGCCAGCTCGGCGACGAGCCACGCCAACTGCTCGGCTCCTCGCTCCCCCGCCGAATACCGCTCCTTGCAGTCGCCCCGCGCCGGGTACACCAGATCGTTGCTGTCCAACACCAACAACCGGAGCGGTCCCACGGTCTTGGCGTAATACAGCCGCTCGGCGCGAAACTGGTCCCGACCGATGACGTCGCCCAAGAACTCGACGACGTGGGCCTTCGCGGTCGGGTCATCGTCGTCGATCTCATGGTTGCCGACGGCCAGCAGGTAGGGAAGCCCGTCGACGACCGACAGAATCTGCTCCAGCTGCCCGAACTGGTCACGATAGACACCGTTCTCGACGATGTCGCCGGTGTCGAGCAGAAACAACGGCGGCGGCTCAAGCGCCCGGACCTGCCGGAGCAGCGCGTCCCACTCTCCCGTCTTGGCCAGCCCCTTCTGGTCGCCGAAGACGGCGAACCGGAACGGCGCCTGCACGGTGGCGGCGACGCCGTCAAACGGTGGATGCGCGAGACGGGGCACCGGCTGACCGGAACTGCGAGCCCAATAGCAACCGGTGGACAGCACCGCCGCCGCCAGCAGTACCGCCCAGTGTCCCCACGCCCACACCCCACCACCCCTCGACGCCCCACGTGTGAACATGGCACCAAGCGTACACGGAACCGCACATTGGACGCGTGAATCGGGCACAATGCTGTGCCAGTTGCCGGCATCGAACAATCGAGCACGCTCGGCGTATAGCTGTGAAAAAGGACACGATGCCCCCACCAACACCACGGCCTGTCAGATCTGCAGTCTCACCGACCGCGGCGCCTCGATGCGTACCGCGGCGCAGGCCTTCAGGCCTGCGAGGCAAGGCTGAAGCCTTGCCCCACTGATGTCGACACACATGAGCGAAACACGTCTTTCTCGAACGTCTTAACGATCTGACAAAGTAGTACTAG
>CALBET010000650.1 GCA_937888665.1 uncultured Acidobacteriota bacterium | reverse complement strand
GGTTTGCAGCGCCGCTCGAATGCAGCGGGACTTCCACCACGGGCTGCTAGCAGCGGCGGAGTCAATCAGGGTGAGGGATCCACGGTGACCGCGACACGGTTGCTGCCTTCACGCTCCCCGTCGCTCGCCCAGAGCTCGAGCTCGTAGGCGCCTGGTGCATCAAATGAGGCCAGCGTGCGAGGCTCGTCCGGCGCACTGAACGTAACCCTGCCCGGGCCGCTCAGCATCCGCCAACTGGTGACCAGTGCGCCCCCGCGCGGCAACCCTTCGTCGCTGACGCTCCCAAAGAGCTTCAACTCGTCGCCAACCGTGGCCGCCACCTCCGCCGGGGCGCCTTCTGGCCCGTTCCGCAAACCGAGAAACCTCACGGTCGGGGACCGGTTCAGACAGACGCCACGCGGGGCCTCGGTCGGCTCGACGTCGCGTAGCACGTTGGTGACAGAGCCCACCTCGAACTCCCAGTTGTATTGCAGCATGTCGTCGCTGGTGGTGGTGGCGACCCCGGCGTGGTCCAGGGTCCAGCGCAGACCGCCTTCGAATTCAGGCCCCATGACCATGACGCACTGGAACCGGTGATGCCCCGGAAGAAAAGTCGTCGGTTGCTGGCGATCACCGGGGGCTGTGCCAAAGCCGTTCAGCGGGCCTACCGGTACGGTGACCGGCTCGAAGTTGTGGCTGAAATACGCAAACGCCAGCACGTACAGGCCGCCATCGGTGACGAGGAAGCCGTCGTACACCGCGTAGACCGGCTCCTGCTGCGCGGAGACCGGTACGGTGAAAGGCCCGGCCAGCAGGACAACGGCAGCAAGTGCCGGCAGGAAGCGCCAACGGCAGACGGTCATATTGCTCTCCAGGTATCGTCCAGACCCACGGCCCCAACCCCACGCGACGCGTGCTCCCCGGGCCCTCCGGGACCACACTCAGCCCGTCGCGACACGATGTATCACGAGGCGGTGTGTCGCGACAACCGGCGATGCCGTGGAAGAGGACGCAGGCGCGACGTGATCCCCCTGGGGAATCATGTTGCGATCCCCCGAGGCAGGACACTACACTGGCCCGGTATCGATTCATTGTGTATCCCCTGGAGGACTGCCCATGCGCGCTGTCTCGACAGCCGTTGCCGTCGTCGCCGTCGCCCTCTTCGCCAGCGCGGTCTCGCCACCTCTCGCCACGGCGGGACAGACCGCGCAAGCTGACGACAGCGCCACCTTTACGCGCGACGTGCTTCCGGTGTTGCAGCGCTCATGTCAGCAGTGCCATCGCCCCGGCACGGGCGCGCCGATGTCGCTGCTGACCTATGAAGAGACCCGTCCCTGGGCCCGCGCCATCCGGGACCGCGTCGTGGCACGGCAGATGCCACCCTGGCACCTCGACCGCAGCATTGGCGAGTATGTCGCCGATCCCTCGCTGAGCGACGACGAGATCGCGACGATCGTGGCCTGGGTCTCGGCCGGCGCACCCCGCGGGAACCCGGAGGACGCGCCGACGCCGCTCGAGTTCGCCGACCTGAACGAGTGGACCTACGGCGAGCCTGATCTCATCGTGCAGATGGAGGAGGGCTTCAAGATTCCGGCCGAAGGCGCCGACTTCTATCCATCCGAGACCGTCGATCCCGGACTCACTGAAGATCGCTACGTGAAGTGGGTGCAGATCATCCCCGAGGCCTACTGCTGCGTTCATCATTCACACGTGTATGTCAGCGTGCCCGACGAGGTCGAGAATCGAGAAGAATTCCGGCTGGGCATGGGGTCGAACACACGCGAGATCGATCTCATCGAGTACGCGATGGGCAGCACCGGGCAGTTCTATCCTGACGGCACGGGGCGGAAGCTCCCAGCCGGTGGGCAGTTCCGCTTCGCCCCGCACTACCATCCCTGGGGCGAAGAGACCGTCGACCGGCAGAGGGTGGGTATCAAGTTTTATCCCAAGGGCGAGGTGCCCGAGCTCATTGTGACGGCGCACCGTATCCGCACCGGTATCGGGCACGACTGGAAGCTCAACCGTGAAGCGGTCGAAGACCGACTGTTGCGAGCCGGGGTCGACCTCGACCTGCATGCGAACCGAATGCCGACCGGCGCGCTGATCGACGACAACACGCTGAACGGCGTGGCGCTCATGAGTATCCCGCCCGATTCGGTCGTGCGGCACGAGCGGTTCTGGCCATTGCCGCAGGCGGGGCTCGTGCTGAGCTTCCAGCCGCACATGCACTTTCGGGGGAAACGGATGCTGCTTGAGGCGATTCACGTCGACGGCCGGCGCGAAGTGCTGACAGACGTCACCGACTACGAGCAATCCTGGCAGATCGTCTACGCGTACAAGGAACCCCACCTGTTCCCCAAAGGCACCGTGCTGCACACCGTTTCGTGGCACGACAACACCGCCAACAACCGCCACAACCCGGACCCCACGGCCTGGGTCGGCTGGGGCTCGCGCACCATGGACGAGATGGGCCACGGCTGGACCGATATCGCGTTCATGTCCGACGAGCAGTACGAGGCCTACCTGGCAGGTAAGCCGCTACGAGGCATCTCGACCGAGAACAACGAGTAGCCGACCGCCACGGCCTGAGGCGACCCAGACGCTGCGAGACGCGGGCGCGA
>CALBET010000649.1 GCA_937888665.1 uncultured Acidobacteriota bacterium | reverse complement strand
CCGGTCTGAACCGCCATTGCCTCGCCGCTTTCATGGCTTCTTCGTCCAGTCCGAAGTTCTTGTCGAGCGAGCGCACGATCTTCACATCGCCCACCGTACCGTCCGGCAAGACGACCGCCTCGATCACGACCTCGCCCTGGATTTTCGCCCGCATCGCCTCCGACGTGTAGTTCGGCCGCGCCTGACGCAGGGGTTGTGGCGTCTCAACCCCGTTTCCGGGCCGGTAGACGCCGCCACCCGACCCTCCGCCCACTCCCGGGCCAAGCCCATCACCCGTTCCGGGACCGATCCCTCCGCCAGCGCCCTGTCCGGCGCCACCACCCGTACCGCTACCAGCTGAGTCGAGGGAGCGGGCCATCAACCCCTGCAACACCCCGGAGCGCGTTCGCGGCGCGGCGGCCATCGGCACGGCGGACAATCGCACGGTGTGCTGCGACTCGAGTGGCTGCTCTTCCGGCTCTGGGGCCACCTCGGGAGGCGCGACGAACTCCTCTGGCTCTTCGATCGGGATGTTCAGGTCGTCCTCCCCCGCAACCTCAACCTCGCGGGGCATCTCCAGCGACTCGTTGCCGCCACCCCCGCCACCCCCACCTGGCCCCTCTTGAGGGATCCACACGATGCTGTCGTAGTTCGTCCGCTCAACGGCGACTATTTCTTCCGCGACGGGTACGATTCGAAGCACCAGGAAACAGAAGAGCACAAAGACGGCATGACTCGCGATTGACGCGCCGAGCGCGCCACGGAGCCGGCTTGGCTGGGCCGAAAGAAGTGGCGTGTACGACGCCCCGCCGTCTGGATGGATGGACAACCAGTTGCCGGCCGCGGCACCGGCAGGAGCCGGTCGCAGCGCGCCACGCAATCCCCCGAACCCACGGCGCTTGCGCCCCCGGCGCTCCGGTGGCGTGTACGACTGGCCGGGAGAAAACCGCACGGGTCCGAGGTTCAGGCCGTTCACGCGAAGCGCTCCCTCCTCATTTCCCCTGCTCGTCGCCTACCGTCAGAGACACAGCATGCAAGCTGGATGCCCAGACCCGCGTAGAGCATCATGGCCGAGGAATACCAAATATCGCCAACGCCGTGCCAACACGTTACGGTCTTCGTGCATCAGCGCCGCCACTGCCTCAGCGGCCTCGACCGACCTCCCGAGGTTACACCGGCGCCCGCATAGGGTGTCGCGCCCGGCGACGGCAATCTCGCGGGGCCCACTGAGTAAGACTCCGGATGGAGCTGTTTAGACTCGTCCTGACCACGCCCCGATGGCCGCATTGCCACCACCGTACGCAAACATCACCGCCAGCGCGTCGGCCGCCCGTGGTTCACTGTGCACGGCAACCAGCACGCCACCTCGCGCCGTGAGGGTCTCAAAAATGAACCCGTCGTGCGGTTGGAAACCGGCGCGCCGTATCGTCGCCGATACTCCGGACCGGTCCAGATCACAAGAATGCCCCTGCAGGGTGCCCACGAGTGGCCCATGGGCCACCACCGGACCGATCCGGATGATGTCCAACGCGGTCCCCTCAACCCCGAACGTTCGCTGCAGCAGCGCCGACGCTTCAGGCGACTGTTGGCTGATGATGGACAGCGCCTCCGGGGGGAACCCCTCGTTCGCGAGCGCCTCCAGTCCTCGTTGAGCCCACTCTATGTCCTGAAAAACCCCGACCGTAAAACTCTGTCGCTCTTCGTCGCTCATACCTACCCTCGCGTCACCTGCGCGCGCCATCCGCCAATGCTCTGGCGCACCCCGATGGTCTCCTGTAGTCTACCGACAGAGGCCATCGTTGGCAAAGGCGGAAGTGCCCCGCTACGAACCGTTGACGCTCACAGCACGATGCGATGTTGCCCGACCCGTCTGGTTACCCGCTCCCGGTCCAGATACTCAAGCAGCGGGATCGCAAACTTGCGGCTGACTCCGTAGCGGTCTTTGAACGTCCCGACGTCGATGCGAGCCGGCTTCTCTGGGGTCTCGAGCCGTCGAATGTCCTGCTTCAGCCGGTCGAGCGCCGACGCATCGAAAACCAACGTCCCCACTCTCACCACGTGCGCCTCACGCACCAACCATCGCAAGACACGGTCGAGGGCGGCCGGATCGCACCCGATCTGGGCTGGCACGACCGCGACCATCGGCGGCGACAACCCCGCATCCGCGAGCAATGTCTGGACCGCGTCGCTGATCCGCGTCTCCTCGGGTGACAACAGCACCTGGTGGCTCGCCAGCGCGAGTCGATCGCGTGCCACCGGACGCCCCGCCTGCACCAAGTCGTCGAGCGCGGCGTCAAACACCGCCCCGTCAGCGTGTCGGAACAGACGCTCCCACACCTCTTCGCGCGGCACCCCCTCGCTCAAAGGCTGTTCGGCGTGAAACGCGGTCACCATCGTCAGGAGACGGTCCCCAACCGTCGCCAGCGCCGCGGTGTCAACGACGAGCCCCGCGATACGCCGAACCGTGCCCTCCGACTCGAGTCGGTCGATCAGCGCATCGGCGGTCTCCGGGCCGAGGCCGGCCCGGGTGAGCAGTTCCGTCACCGGTAGACCGGCGATACCGCGCTCGCCCACCAGCACGGTGACGGCCTCGCCCTCGCCGCCCTCGCCGGCCTCGCCGGCCCCCAAGCCCACCCGCAACCGTTCGAGACGTCGGCGCCCCGCCGCAGTGCGCATCCCCCCGCGTGGCGGACGGGGATCGAGCACGAGCCCACCCGCGATAGTCACCGAGGGAGAGTACGCCCTGAGGATAAACCGGTCCCCGCGGGTCAACACGGCGGGAGACTCGAGGCGCAAGCGGGCGAACGCGCGGCCGCCTGGTGGCAGCTCGCCTGGCATATCGTTCTGCTCGCCGCGGTCGTCCGACGCGCTGTCGCCACCGGACTCAACGACCAGTGGTCCGATCGCGACCCGGCCCAGCACCTCGCTGGTTCCTTGGTGGAAGCGCACGCGCGCCCCATGCCGCAGCCGACGCGAGGTTGGCAGCAGATCCAGCAGCGCATCCACTCGCCTGGTGGCTTCGAAGCGGCCGGGCGTGACGGCCGTATCGCCGCGCGCGATCTCCGACACCTCGACGCCCGACAGATTCGCCGCCACGCGCTGTCCTGCCACCGCGACCGATTGCGAGACGCCGTGGACCTGGAGCCCGCGAATCTTGATATCGCGCCCGGTCGGCAGCACCCGTAGGGCGGTATCCGCCGTCATCCGGCCGGACACGAGCGTGCCGGTCACCACCGTACCGAAACCCTTGACCGAAAACGCTCGGTCGATCGGAAATCGTACCGAACCACTCGTCGACCGGTGTTCGGATCGTCGCGCCATCTCCAGCAACGCCCCGCGCAGTGCTTCCAATCCCGCTCCGGTCTTCGCGGACACCGGCACTACCGGGGCACCCTCAAGAAACGACCCGGACACCAGTTCCGCCGTCTCCATGCCGACCAGTTCCACCGTCTCGGTGTCCACCAGGTCCGTTTTGGTCAACGCGATG
>CALBET010000648.1 GCA_937888665.1 uncultured Acidobacteriota bacterium | reverse complement strand
GCGTCCGACGATGACGCGCTCGCGGATATCACGCGCTGTGCGAGCGTATGAGGCGATGTGATGGCAAGTTATATAGATTTTCTCGATACGAAAAAAACAGCGTGGAATGGCACAGGTGTCGGCGTCAGCGGGGAGTTGCCGCGAGAGTTATATCCTTGGCAGCGCGCCGTGACGTCGTGGGCGTTACGGAAAGAGCGCGCTTGTATTTTTGCTGATTGCGGGCTCGGAAAAACGCTCATGCAGGTCGCGTGGGCGCAGGCTATTCCCGGCCCAGTGCTAGTGCTCGCGCCGCTCTGTGTTGGCGAGCAGACTGTCGCTGAGGGGCAGAAGGTGGGTATCGACGCGGCGTATGTGTCGAGTCAATCTGACGTGACCGGACATATCTCAATCACAAACTACGAGCGGCTCCACCGTATGGATCTGAGCCAGTTCACGGGCGTGGTGCTGGACGAAAGTAGTATCTTGAAGTCATTCGACGGCAAGACGCGGACGGCTCTGATTGAGTCGTGTAAGGCCGTGCCGTATCGGTTGTGCTGCACGGCCACTCCATCACCGAACGATATCTCCGAGCTTGCTAATCATGCGGAGTTTCTAGGACTGATGACGCGGCCAGAGTTCCTGGCGACGTGGTTTGTCCATGACGACGTCGGCTGGCGGATGAAGAGGCATGCGGTAGGCCCGTTCTATCAGTGGATGGCATCGTGGGCTGTGGCGTTCAGGCATCCGCGCGACCTTGGATATGACGATGATCAGTTCGACCTTCCAGGGCTTGTGATTACCGATCACCTGGTCGCGATGGACAGGCCGGTAGGTGGGGCGTTGTTTCCTGAGCTTGGGCTGAAAGGTATCCAAGGGCGGCTTGCGGTGCGGCAAGATACCGTGACTGAACGTGTCGCCCGCGCCGTGACTCTGGTGGATGACGGCGCATCGTGGATTATCTGGTGCGGACTCAACGCAGAGGCCGACGCTGCGGTGCGCGCGATTCCAGGAGCTGTTCAGGTGGCAGGCAAAGACACCTACGATGACAAGCGCACAGCGGTGCAGGGGTTCGTCGACGGGAGCATCCGGGTGCTGGTGAGCAAGCCAAAAATACTCGGGTTCGGGATGAACTTCCAGCACTGTCACAGCATGGCGTTCCTGGGGTTGTCGGACAGCTATGAGACGTATTACCAGTGCATTCGTCGATGTTTTCGGTTTGGGCAAACCGAGACCGTATCGGCGCACATCATTATCTCGGACGCGGAGCGCGGCATTGTGAGCAATGTGCGGCGCAAGGAAGCCGACGCCACGCAAATGGCCGGTGACCTACTCGTCCATCTCCCGAACGAGGTAGCCGCATGACTACGACATACGCGCACGACCATGGCGACGAGTGGGACATATATGGCGGAGATTGCGTGGATGTGATGGCCGATACGGCTGAAGACTCGGTGGACCTATCGGTGTATTCCCCACCGTTTATGAGCCTGTATACGTACACGGCGAGTCCTCGCGATATGGGTAACTGCTCGACGGTGGGCGAGTTCTTCGCGCACTTCAGATTCGCGATCGACCAACTGCTGCGCGTTACAAAGCCTGGCCGGTTGTCGTGCTGCCACGTTGCTCAGGTGCCGGCGATGTTGTCGCGCGACGGGTTCATCGGGATGAAGGATTTTCGCGGCCAGACCATCTTGGCGTTTCAAGATGCCGGGTGGATTTATCATGGTGAAGTCTGCATCGACAAAGACCCACAGGCCCAGGCAATCCGCACAAAGAGCAAGAGTCTTTTATTTGCCACGCTCAAGAAGGATTCGTCGTGGCTGCGTCCGGCGCTGGCGGATTACATTCTGGTGTTTCGCAAGCCGGGCGCTAATGTCGTGCCGATTGTGCCGGATGTTAGCAACGATGAATGGATCGAGTGGGCGCGGCCGATCTGGTATGGCATCCGGGAGAGCGACACGCTTAATGTAGCCGAAGCCCGCTCGAATGATGACGAGCGGCACATCTGCCCATTACAACTCGGCACCATCGAACGGTGTGTGCGTCTCTGGAGCAATCATGGTGACTTGGTGCTGTCGCCGTTTACCGGCATCGGGTCGGAGGGGTACGAGGCCGTGCGACTTGGGCGCCGGTTTCTTGGCGCTGAGCTCAAGCCTGAGTATTTCAGTGTCGCTGTAAAGAATCTTCGAGCAGCCGTGGCTTGTCTGGCACAGCGGGAGTTATTTGCATGACATTAGACGATGTGCGCGAGGGGGCGGGTGACGCGGTTTCAACAACGGTGGGCCGACGTGACCATGAGAGCGCGCCTCCTCGCGCCCTTCCACCCGAGGACGTCGGCGCCGGATGGTGGTCGTGTAAATGTGGCGTTTTGGTTTGTTGTCATTGTTTGGTGTGTTCAAAATTTAAGGTGTCATGATGCTGCGACGTGGACATGCCGACGTGTTCGTGCTGCCAGCGTGTTGTGCGACGTGCGCGCATCGTGATTGGGAGTTTGACGACTGGGCCGAACCTGGCGGCGTGATCCATCACTGTTTGCTAAATGTGTTTCTGCCGACACGCAAGGGCACATGCGCCAGGCAGACGCCGAAGGTCATGTCATGATGCTGCGACGTGGACATGCCGGGCGAGTCGACGCGAACCAGTCAGATATCGTGGACGTGCTGCGGTCCTACGGGTTCAACGTCTACAGCCTCGCGACCGTCGGGTCAGGGATGCCGGATCTTCTGGTGGGGTATCAGGGCGTGACGTACTTAATCGAGGTCAAAGACGGCAGTAAACCGCCCTCGGCCCGGAAGCTGACGGACGACGAGGCCGAATGGCACGCGACGTGGAGCGGCGGGAAGGTGGTCGTGCTGGAGTCGGTACCGCAAGCAGATGCGTGGGCGCGTTGGGAGATCATGAATGGCTGACGCAGTAGACGACACGAAAGGCCGACGCTCCGTGGCGGGGATACTCGCCGAGGTGGACGCCCAGCGGAACGGGTATCTTACGGCGATGAAAGGGCACGAAGCCGAGGCCCGTCACCTGCTGGCGAAGATCGCCGCGTGTGACGCGATTCTCGCGAGCCCAGCCGCCCAGCCGGGGCAGCGGGATGGCACCGACGAGTGAACCGGACACGACAGCAGGAGGACCACATGAGTCTACTTAGCGCCGTCGCCGAGATGTTCGCCCAGCCGGACGATCCGTGGATGCTGGAGAACCAGCACCGAATCGGTTACCACTACAACCCCGGCATGGACACGGCCGATGAAGCCCTCGCCCAGCTCGCGACCGAACGGCGCACGACGCGGGAGAACGCCCAGCGCGTCATGCACGGGCGGCACGCGATGCCAGACACGCGACTGCGGCGGGTGTCGTGACCCCGCACGAGGCGTGGACCCGGGCGATCCAGGAAGCCACGGCGATGGCCCGTGCCGCCGCGCGCCGCGCTGTGGACGACGACTGGGACGCCGTGAAGGCATGGGAACCGGGGGAACTGTCGCGCGAAGTCAGCGACACATTCCACGTCCTCGCGCATGAGATTGCCGCGCTGAAGATGGAGACCAAGGCACCAGCCCCGCCCAATGACTGGGGCGAACAGTGAGAAGTGTCCTAAAAATAGGCCATAATTAACCATGGCACGCGGAACAAAAACCGGCGGCCGAGACTTCAAGAAGGGTTCACCAGGACGCCCGAAGGGGGCGAAGGACGTGGTGCTCCGCTCGACCAAGGCGTCCGTGGTCTCCATGATTGCGGAGTATGTCCTGAACCACCCAGACGAGGTCAAGGCCGCGATCAAGCGGGGACTTAACGGCAGCAGCTCCGTCCGGTTCCTCGAACTGGCCGCCGACCGCCTCGACGGCAAGCCCGTGCAGGCGGTCCACATCGGCGG